>NZ_MNQY01000045.1:0-75631 GCF_001915675.1 Parabacteroides sp. merdae-related_45_40
GATTACAGATAGTGATAGAAGCGTGATATATAAAACAGGTATCTATCACTTTAGATACGCACTGATTATCAAGACTCACACGACATTTAGTGATAGAGTGACAGATGTTCATGAAAAAACATCCAAGAAATCACCCCATCCCGACTACTGAGCTTCAACAAAGTTGCACTAAAATTAGATAAATTAACACAGGCATTGTATTTCATTGCCTATTGCCCTTTTCCCAGTTTTTCGACAGATACAAAATCATGTTCTGTGCTGATGAGAATATGCATAACCACAAAACTTTCAGACAAATATGCAATATTATAAAAATAAGATTATTTTTTGACCACCCATGCACAGAAAGAGATATAAGTTCTATCAGAACTCATGTATTTATGAAGAAATGTATCTGATAAGTGTGAATATTGTACAAAAATAGAGTTGAATGATAAGCCGCAAATTACTTCTTGTGCTTAAAAAGGTTCAAAAGTCTGATATTGTCTGATGCTTGTTGATAGCCTGTAAGTCTGAATTGTTAAAAATGAGTGCCGTATGAACTTTTTTAATAAAAAAACATACAACGAAATGAAAATTTCATACCTTTGACCCGGATATGAGATAATTAAAAACCATAGTTCTGATAGAACTAAATTACAAAAACACAGAAAAACGCTATAAAAATATGCAAAATCTAATGAGCATGATCTAATAAAGACACTCAACAGATGTAAGCCGTTTTCGTGGTATGTATTATTTCTTTTAAATATATACTCTATGTTGAAAAAAACTAAATTAGTAAGTCTGATGCTACTGGCAGGAACTTTAGCTGTTCCAGAAAGTGCTTTTGCCGAAATTACTCCGGAAAGGCCGTCAGTAAGTCTATCCCAACAAAATGGGAAAGTAGTATGTGTGGTGGAAGATTCGTTCGGCCCTGTGATCGGAGCTTCAGTTGTTGTAAAAGGAACAACCAACGGAAATGTGACAGACATGGACGGCAAAGTTGTTTTGGAAAATTTGAAGAAAGGAGATGTTATTCAAATTTCTTACATTGGATACGCGACACAGGAAATAACCTATACAGGACAACCGTCAATCCCTGTAACATTAAAAGAAGATACCCAGGCGCTACAAGAAGTAGTAGTAGTAGGTTACGGTACACAGAAAAAAGAGAATTTGACAGGTGCTGTGGCAGCTGTTGCCGGTGATGTACTAGAAAACCGTCCTATAACAAATGTTGGACAAGGATTACAAGGTGTTGTTCCAAACTTAAACGTCACCATGAGTAAAGGTGGTGCTCCTGGTAGTAGCTCTGACTTTAATATTCGTGGTAACAACTCGATTAACGGTGGTAGCCCTTTAGTGTTAGTTGATAATGTTCAAATGGATGCCAACCTTGTTAATCCGGAGGACATCGCGTCTATTTCTGTTTTAAAGGATGCCGCATCTGCTGCTATCTACGGTGCCCGCGCTGCTTATGGCGTTATTTTAATTACAACAAAGAAAGGTAAAAGTGAACAAAAACCTCAGATTTCCGTATCAGCAAGTGGTTATTGGCAGAGCCCTGCATTAAGGATGCACAATATCAACTCTTTGGAGTATCTGGAAATGAGAGATATTGCTGCCGCCAATAGCGGGATGAGTTCCTTGATCACTCCGGGACAATTAGACTATGTAAAGAAATATATGGATGGCTCTTATAAGTATTCAGAATATTTCGATCAGTCGCAAGATCAAAGTCGATGGATTTATTGTGGCAACACTGATTGGTTTAATGAATTGTACAAAACAAGTTTCTCTCAACAATATAATGTAAACATTAGTGGTGGAGACTCAAAAACAACTTATTACGGCTCTGTCGGATTTGCTGACCAGAATGGTATTTTAAAAACAGCTGATGATAATTACAAGAAATTTAATGCGACACTGAATCTTTCTTCACAACTGACAAAGTGGTTGCAGGTCAGTGCCAAAATCGCAGATAATTATTCAACAGAGGATCACCCCATTACCAACTCTACAGCAGGAATCGATGCCTATGGAGGTATGTTGAAAAATGACTTAAGCCCGTTAATGCCTGTACGTTTTGGCCATACAGGAAGACTCGTTTATAGTCCTGGCGCAGCAGCCATCAATGATTCTAACTTAGGTATCCAAACTTCAGGCGATTATATCTATAAAGAAGAAGGTATTAACAACTATTCAGGTCAGAACGGGAACACAAATCCCGCTGCTGTAGGAGATTTAGGCGGATATACCAAATATAAAATCAACGATTTATGGTTGACAGGTGCTGTAAAAATCACTCCTTTGGAAGGATTGGTTATCAATGCTGATTATACATATAATATTTATAGCAAGAATGCATCAGAGGTTCAACGGACATTTACAGATTATACGGCTGTAGCTGGAACAGAAGCTCTTTATGGTTGGACAAAGCCAAGTTATGCAAATTATACTACAAATGAAGATTACTACTATGCATTCAATGCATTTGCAGAATATTCTAAATCATTTTTAGAAAATACGCATAACTTTAAGATTATGGCCGGTTATAACCAAGAAAAGAAATCCAACAAAAAATATAATGCAAAACGTACCAATCTGATTGTTGAAGATATTCCTGACTTGGATTTGGCGACAGGTGAACAAAGCATGTCTTCAGAAGATACATATTGGGCAATTAATGGTTTCTTCTTCCGCTTCAATTACAATTACAAACAACGTTATCTACTCGAAGTTAACGGCCGTTATGACGGTTCATCCAAGTTTGCAAAAGATCATCGTTATGCATTCTTCCCATCTGTTTCCGCAGCATGGCGTATCTCAGAAGAAAATTTCTGGCAGCCGTTAAAAGGTTGGTGGAATGATATGAAAATCCGTGGTTCTTATGGTTCATTGGGAAATCAGGTAATGGATGATCTAGGTAATTTCCCATATTTAGCAACATATGGGACGAATTCTTCCTACAATTATTTGATTAACGGCTCCAAACCTGTTATTGTAAAAGCACCGGGGCTTGTCGCTCCTGATTTTACTTGGGAAACAGTCACTCAAATGGACTTCGGTTTTGATGCTTCATTTCTGAATAATCGACTGACGGGAACATTTGACTGGTATCGTAGAAATACAAAAGACATGTTGGTAGCCGGAGCAACTTTACCTGCAACATTGGGCGCCAGTGTTCCTAAAAGTAACTCTGCTGACATGAAGACCATAGGCTGGGAACTTTCTTTAGGATGGAATGATCGATTAGAAAATGGATTTTCTTATTGGGTAAAAGGTGTTTTGTCTGACTATCAGGCGACTATTACCAAATATGCCGGAAATGACGCAGGTTTCTATTCACAAAGTGATGGTGATGGTAAATATTATGTAGGACAAAAGATTGGTGAGATTTGGGGATATCACTCAAACGGCCTTTTCCAATCAGACGATGAAGCTGCAACAATAGACCAAAGCGAACTTTATGCTGGAAAATGGGGTGCGGGTGATGTAAAATACGAAGACTTAGATAATGATGGTAAAATCACAAAAGGGGAAGAAACAATCTATAACCCGGGTGATAAGAGCATCATAGGTAATAAAACACCTCGTTATCAATTTGGTATTACCGTTGGATTTGATTATAAGAACTTCGATTTCGAGATGTTTTGGCAAGGAACAGGAAAACGTGACTATATGTTGAGTGGCGCTCAGTTCTGGGGATTCACTAGCCAATGGGATGTTCCATATACTCCGGCCCTTGATTATTGGACAGAAACAAATACAGATGCTTATTTTCCAAGACCAGGATGGCAAAATGGCGGTAACAGAGTCACAAGTGACCGTTATTTACAAAGTGCAGCTTACGGGCGTTTGAAGAATTTGACGGTAGGTTACACAATTCCGAAGAATCTAACGACAAAGTGGGGCATTTCTCGTTTGAGATTATATGTGACAGGAGAAAACCTACTCACTATCACTCCTCTGAACGATGCCTTCGATCCCGAAACATTGGGAGGAATGACATACCCGATTAATCGAAAAGTTGCAATTGGATTAAATTTAACACTGTAAAAAACGAAAGATGACAATGAAAACTAAACATATCTTATTAGGATTAAGTCTTGGATTGTTAGGAGGATTTACGGCTTGTGACGTGACAGACCTCAATCCAAAAGACAGCATTACCGACAATAGCTACTGGAATACAGTTAGCGATTTGGAAAATTATGCCAAAGGCTTTTACATGAACCTGACAGGAAAAGGTTTAAGGGCAGATGGAAGTGAAAATTTGGATGATTTAAATACTCTTGATGAAAGAAGTGACAATCGTCTGGTCGCTTCTCCCGACCAATGGTTGTTCAACGAATGGGTTATACCTTCTGAAGCAAATTTCGATTCAAAATGGTATTGGAACAATATTCGTAATCTAAACTATTTTATGACTCGTTACCAACGGGTAAATGCGACAGAATCTGAAGTAAATCCGGTTGTTGCCGTAATTCGCTTTTTCCGGGCTTTCGATTATTTCGATAAAATCAAGACATTTGGAGATGTTCCTTGGTATGAAAAGGATTTGACAACTGCCGATATTGACGAATTGTATAAAGCACGTGACGACCGTGACTTTGTACTAGGGAAAATTATCGAAGATCTGGAATTTGCAATTGAATGGTTACCGGAAAAAAGTGCAGCAGAGGTAGGTGCTTTACATAAAGATGCCGCTCGTACATTTTTAGCCCGTGTTTGCCTACATTATGGAACATATAAAAAGTATCATAATGTTTCGACATCACCTACATCTCAGGAATTATTACAAAAAGCGGCGACTCTTGCCAAAGAAGTGATGGATAGTGGTCTTTACGATATCGTACAAGGCTCGGATGCCGGAGCAAACCAGTCTGCTTTTGCCGATTATCCCTTGTATTATGCAAACCAGTTTACACAAGAGGATTTAACGACTAATAAAGAATGTATTTTAGCACGTGTTTTCGAAGCAGACGTATTGACTCATAATCTTGCTCGTGGTGGAGGAGTCGGCCTTTCTAAAGATTTTGCAGAATCATTCCTTTGCAAGGACGGTTTGCCTATTGCAAACAGTAGTGAATACAAGGGAGATGAAACACTGGATGATGAAATGGCAAACCGCGATCCTCGTATGTATCAGATTATAGACAGTAAATATCGTCCATATACGGTCAAAAGCAATGGTATGCGTGTAGTAAATTCCGGTATTGATGATAAAAAGGAATTTAGTCCGTCTGAAGAACCAGGAACAAATATCCATTCAGCTCCGGGATTAACCGGGACTGCCACAGGATACTCACCTATCAAACTGGTGTCAGCAAGCCAGAGCCAACAAGATGCAGTGAAAACATCTTCTTACGACTGGTTTGTTTTCCGTTACGCAGAAATCCTGCTGATCTACGCTGAAGCCAAATGCGAATTAGGAGAATGCACACAGGCTGTTTTGGATGAGACGATTAATAAATTGCGCGACCGTGTTGAGATGAAACATTTAACAGTATCTCCAGTAGCCGATCTGAATCCGGTTGATTATGGGTATTCTATAACTCCGTTGTTATATGAAATCCGCCGTGAACGTCGTATTGAGTTGGCTTTGGAAGGTTTCCGTTATGATGATATCATGCGTTGGAATGCGATGAAACTATTCGAAAATCCTAAAACATATCTAGGCATGCGTATTACAGATAAAGTAAAAGCGTTATACCAACCTGAAGTATTTGAAGGATCAACAGCCCGTGATTTAATCGAATATAATGGTAAAACTTATATCCGCATGTATTCTGGTAAAAGTTTGAACGAAGCCGGCCGTAAATGGACAGGAAACGACAAGCGTCTGTACTATCCTATCCCAACAAGTCAGATTACATTGTCTGCAAGCCATGGTTCTCTTCTAAAACAAAATCCGGGTTGGGAATAAATCTCATACAAGAGGGAAGGTTAGCCTTCCCTCTTTATTTCCCTCAATAAAATATAATGAGAATATATTACTTATCTTATTGTCTGCTGGCTAACAGGACGTTTATATTACAACCCTATAGAATATATAGAGAGTTACACACATCATAAATGTTCCGAAATCAGGCATGTATACAGTAGATGTTCAAAACGGGATTTTATATGAACAAGAAAGACTTAATATTAAATATTCTTTTATTTATTAGTCAAATAATAGTCTTTTATTATTTCTTCTGCTATTTATTCCCTTTTAAGGAACAGCTACAAATGTTTCAATTTACATCACAGTACCTAACTGAAACACTGAAGCAGGCTGGTGGTGTCGCTATTTATATATCGGAATTTCTCTCTCAATTCTATGTGGTATTTTGGACAGGACCTATCATTTCTGCTCTACTTTTAACTTTAGTGGCTTTATTATCATCATTAATACTGAAAAAGATTAACTCACGAAACGATTTACCTCTTATTTTCCTGTTACCCTGGCTATCTTTACTAATTATTAGTTTAGACTATGATTATTATGAACAAGGAACTATTGCTTATTTATTTTTATTGCTTTTTCTATGGCTATATACAAACATAAAAACACGAATAAAATTTATTTATGGCATTTGCATCATTCCTATTTTATATGGAATAGCAGGTCCTATCGTACATTTATTTGCTATATCGGCATTGTTCTTTGAGTTTTTAACCAATGGAAAGAAAAAATATATTAGTATTATTTATTTGTTGATTGCCGCACTTTCAGCAATTGCAGGTACTTACTTAGGATATAGTAGAAATTTAACTTTAGCGTTTTTACCAGAGGCTTATTGTAATCCACTACAAACAGTATCCGGGATATATTATGCATGGTATGCATTACCTATGACAATGCTTCTGGTTGCTTATTTGAAACGATACAAAGAACCCGTTTCTCTAAAAGGGAAATGTATATGGGAAGGGGCACAATGGGCAATCATGTTTCTATTGGTCTATCAAGGTATCTTTCATTTTGGGAAATTGGATGCACAGCATTCCATGAAGCAGGACTATTTGCTCCGGACGGAACAGTGGGACCTTGTTATCAGTGAATTTAACCATGATGTATTGTCTAAACGCCGAATGTGCGGTTTAAACTTAGCTTTGGCACATAAAGGCCAACTTTCAGAGAGATTGTTAGATTATCCTCAACACGGTATTGAAACCTTGATGCTACATTGGGATCAGTCGATCTATACAGCACAACTGCATAGTGATCTGTATTATTGTATGGGAATAATAAGCGCAGCACAAAAATTCGCTTTTGAAGCGTTTGTCAGTTCTCGTTCTTCCGGTAATCCCCGGATGTTGAAAAGGCTGATAGAGACAAATCTGATAACAGGGTCCTATCCGATTGCGGATAAATATATTCAATTGTTGGAAAAGACTTGGTTCTATAAGGATTGGGCTACTGCTCACCGTCGATTTCTTTACAATGATAAAGCAGTCGAGGAAGATAAAATTTTAGGAATGAAACGTCGCTGTTGGAAGGCCGAAGCCTCTGCTGCAAAACTATATACAGATCCTGTCAGTTCATTAATAAACTTGCTCCTGGCTTGTCCGGATAATAAAGCAGGATTAGCATATTTGACTTCGTTTTTACTGTTGAACAAAGATATTGAAACTTATAAAACCTTGCAGGAGAGCTTGTACCGTTCTCCCGCCTGGCGCGATATGACGGAATGCCAGCAGGAGGCAATCGTGATTTGCAGTCCCAATGATCCGCACTTCTGGTTAGAGCATGGGGTGAGCATCAAAGTAAGGAACAGAGCGATCGCTTTTATGCAGAAAGTGCAAGATATTTCCCGTTCGGGGCAGAATCCTGCGGTCGCTTTGGCTTCCGAGTATGGCAAAACGTATTGGTACTATTATATGTTTAATATGATGGACAAATGAAACAATTGTTTTTTTGCATATTCCTTTTGTTGTTGGAAGGATGTTCTTCCAACCAGCCACCTGTCGTCTCCGGGCAGATAGATGAACTGCTGGCCATCTATCCGGATTATATTGACGTAACCATACCGCAATCGATCGCACCTTTGAATTTTGCCGTGCAAACGGAAGGGAAAGCATGCGCGGTATTTACAACCGAAGGATATGCATTTACCGTTTACGCCTCCAACGGAGCCTTTTCCATTCCCGATACAGACTGGGAAAAGTTATTGACTGCGGCAAAAGGGAAACAGGTAGAGGTATCTGTCCTGACAGAAGAAAAAGGGAAATGGAATGCCTTTCTTCCGTTTCATATCCGGGTTTCCGAAGACCCGATCGATCCGTATATCGCTTACCGCCTGATCGATCCCGGTTACCAGCTATGGAACGAGATGGGAATCTATCAACGCGAATTATCCTCTTTCGATCAGGAACCGATTCTGGAAAACCGCCTGACGGATAATAATTGCATGAACTGCCATTCGTTTTGCATGCAGGACCCGGACAAAATGCTGTTCCATGTCCGTGCAAAGTATGGCTGTACCGTGTTTGTGGATGGCGACCGGATAGAAACGTTCGATACGAAAACCGATCGGACGATATCGGCATTGGTCTACCCTTCCTGGCATCCTTCGGGAAAGTTTGTTGCTTTTTCCATCAATAATACAACCCAGGATACGCATCCGGTACATCGTACAGAAGTATATGACAAGGCATCGGATGTAGTCGTCTACGATGTAGAAAAACAGGAAATCGTCACGACTCAAGCACTATTCTCAAAAAAACATTTTGAAACATTCCCGACTTTTTCACCGGATGGAAAACAACTTTACTTTTGTTCCGCCCCGGCATTGAAAGTTCCGGGCGAATTGCGTGACCTTCGTTATAGCCTTTGCCGCGTTTCTTTTGATCCTGAAAGCCGGACTTTCGGTTCTGTTGTCGACACGATCTTTCAAGCGGAAACAGAAGGGCAAAGCATTTTGTTTCCCCGTGTCTCGCCAGACGGAAAATATCTGCTTTGTACAACGACATCTTACGGAACCTTCCCTATCTGGCACAAAGATGCGGATCTATGCATGTTCGACCTGAGCACGGGTGCGCAAGTTCCAACAGAAGAAGCGAACAGCCCTGATACGGACAGTTATCATTCCTGGTCGTCCAACAGCAAGTGGGTGGTATTCAGCAGCCGTCGTTTGGACGGCTTGTACACACGTCCTTTCATTGCTCATGTCGGTGAAAGAGGCGTTCTCTCAAAGCCGTTCGTCCTGCCTCAGAAATCAACGGAATATTATACATTTCTCACCAAATCGTATAATATCCCGGAATTTGTCAAGGGGAAAGTGAAAACGGATACATACAAATTAGTTTCCCGAATAAAAGAAGGGAAAAACCAGCAGATCTCATTTACAAAATAACAACATGAACACAAAGAATCTTTTAATCACCGGTATGTTTGCCGGGTTATTTCTTTCCTGCAAGGAAGTAGAGCCGCCCGCACCTGTTTTGCCGGTTCCGACGCCGGAGCAGATCAAATGGCAGAAAATGGAGAATTATGCATTCGTGCATTTCGGGTTGAACACATTCAATGATTTGGAATGGGGCTATGGGAATACACCTGCGGAAACATTCAATCCGACAGACCTGGATTGCGAACAATGGGTACGTATCATCAAAGCGGCCGGCCTGAAAGGGGTGATCCTGACAGCTAAGCACCACGACGGCTTTTGCCTTTGGCCGACCAAAACGGTCGACTATAATATCTCTAACTCGCCTTATAAAAACGGAAAGGGCGACATGGTTCGCGAATTGTCCGATGCCTGCAAGAAGCACGGCTTGAAGTTCGGGCTTTACCTCTCTCCCTGGGATCGTCATAATGCCGAATATGGGCGGGAAGGATACCAGAAGACCTATCATGAGCAAATCAACGAACTGATCTCCAACTACGGTCCGTTGTTCGAGTTCTGGTTTGACGGGGCGAACGGAGGAAATGGCTGGTACGGTGGAACGAATGAAACGCGTTCGATCGATCCGAAAACCTATTACGGCTACGAGACGGCCCGTGAAATGATCAAAGCGAAACATCCGGAAGCGATGATCTTCGGCGGAACGGTTCCCGATATCCGCTGGATCGGCAACGAGTCCGGTTGGGCCGGCGAAACAAACTGGTCGCCCTATTCGTTGGACAAGGAGACACATTATACACAAAACCAATGGGGAATGAAAGACGGAAACCAGTGGTTGCCGGGAGAATGCGACGTATCGATCCGTCCGGGGTGGTTCTATCATCATCGTGAAGATCATCAGGTTCGTACTGTTCCGAATCTGGTCGATTTGTATTATCGCAGTGTGGGGCATAATGCCAACTTCCTGCTGAACTTCCCAGTAGCACTGAACGGCCAGATTCATCCGGTCGATTCGGCACGTGCCGTCGACTGGTATCATACGATCCAAGCAGAGTTGAAAGATAATCTTTTGGCAGGTATCCAGCCAAAAGCAAGCGAAACCCGTGGGGGTGTTTATAAAGCATCGAATGTGACGGACGACAACTGGGATTCTTATTGGGCTACTTCCGACGGGATGACGTCGGGCTCGCTGACTTTCCCGTTACCGACAGGGACTTCGCTGAACCGGGTGATGATTCAAGAGTATATACCTCTTGGACAACGTGTATGCGCCTTTACGCTTGAAGTGGAAAAGGATGGCAAATGGCTGCCGGTGGAAACAACCGATACGCTTTCGACAGTAGGTTACAAACGGATCGTCCGTTTCAAAACGACTCCGGCAGATGCTTTGCGCATTCATTTCACAGAGGCAAAAGGCCCGTTATGCATTAATAATGTGGAAGCCTTCCTGGCTCCTCCGCTGTTGGAACAGCCGCGTATCGTGCGAAATGCGAAAAATGAAGTCCGTATAGATGTGGAAAGCGAAGGAGCCGACATTTATTATACAACAGATGGAACGGAGCCGACGGCACAGTCTGCAAAATATGAAGTTCCGTTTATATTGGACAAGAAAGGAACCGTCAAAGCGATTACTTATGATGCGCAGTCCGGCAAATCCGGTCCTGTAGCCAGCCGCCGTTTCGACTTGCCAGCCGCCGATTACAAGGTGACCAGCCCTGCCGATGAGCGGACAAATCTCATGTTTGACGGAAACGGTTATTCCACCTATTATCTGCCCGAAGGCAAAAACGAAATAGTAGTAGAGTTGGCCGCCCCTCATACGATAAGCGGTTTTGTTTACACCCCTAATCAGGGACGCGATTCGCAGGGACATATTTCAAACTATCAATTGTCAGTGGATGGAAAGGTCGTGGCTTCGGGCGAGTTCTCAAACATCAAACATAACCCGATTGAACAAGAAATACATTTTGCTCCTGTCAAGGGCAAAAAATTAGTTTTTAAGGCAACACGAATTGTTGATAACGTAAAACGTGTTGGAATTGCTGAGTTTTCAGTTATCACGGAAGACTAAACGATTTTCAACATAATTTGTGTTTGGCAGCAAGTGCCTGTGAAGGTCCTTGCTGTTTTTTTTAGGGCCATTCGGTCCTTCCGCAAAAATCGCCCTTATGCTCCTGAAGTCATACACCGGATTCTCCGACAGGCAGCTGGTGGAACATCTGAACAGGAACATACACTACCAGATGTTCTGTGGAATCATGAGAGCCACATGCGTTTTCCTACGGACATGAAACTCCTTTGGGAAAGCATCGAATGGCTCTACAGCCATATATGCCGGCATTGCAGGGATCTCTGGGCATAAGACGTCCGCGCAACAAATACAGGAATGTGGCGGAATCCTATCTGTCCTACTGCAAGAAAAGAAAGAGGAGAGCTTCAAGGACAAAAGTGATTATACTCTATCATCTTCATATGCCATGTATTTTGTGGGAACATTTACTGAATATCCCTAAATAGACATTTTATTTAAATATTGTTTATTGAAAATCAACTAAACCTAAACAGCTTTTGCAGTGATAGTTTCAAAAAAGATGCATGAGTTCGATAAGAACTATGGTATTATGAAATCTCATATCCGGGTCAAAGATATGATTTTTTTTATTTCGTTACGCGTTTTTTATAAAAAAATCACATTGATTTTATTTTTAACAGTTGATTTTTATAAATTCTTAGCGATCATTGGGGAATACTATGAGTTAAAATTTGTTTGTCGCGATGTCGACTGTAAAAGTTTTAAATTTATCACAGATTATGTTTTACATAATACCATAGTTCTTATCGAACTATGTAAAAACACAGATTACTATAAAGTATACTTAAATCAAATAATAAGCAAAGTCCAATAAGGCACTTAACAGATAAAAGTAATTTTCATAAGATGTGTTTTAATACATAATTTATATAAGAACAAATTTATCAGTCTGATTTTATTTTACTCATGAAATAAACTCAATAACAATCTAAGCCTCAAATGATGTTTAGATTCAATATTAACAAAATAATTTTATTATGAAAAAGGAACCTGTATTTGCCACTTTAGTGCTATTATCGGTCATGACCTCACCGACCATAATGGCTACGCCATGGCATTCTAACACAAAGGTTGGTCCAGAATCAATCGTAACAAAAACGAGTTCTAAACAAAACTATGTCAACGCTAAGACAGTAAAAGGCACAGTTGTCGATGAAAACGGTATCCCCATTATTGGAGCGAATATTGTCGTAGCAGGTACAACACATGGTACAGTTACAGACATCGATGGTAACTTCACCTTAGAGGGAGTAAATAATGGTGACAAACTGACAATATCCTATATCGGATATATTGAACAATCACTCGTTGTTAACCAAAATTCGGAGTACAAAATCGTCTTAAAAGAAGACTCGCAGAGTTTAGACGAAGTTGTAGTCGTCGGTTATGGTACACAAAAAAAAGTAAACCTGACAGGTGCCGTTGCAGCAATTGGTGCAGATGAAATCATCCAAGCCCCGGTAGCCAATATCTCGAATGCCTTGGCTGGTCGTCTACCGGGTATCCGTGTACAAAACACAGGCGGTACGCCGGGTGCCGAATCTAGCGTGGATATTCGCGGATTCGGGAAACCTCTGATTTTGGTAGATGGAGTTGAACAACCAGGTTTCCAAGTAGACCCAAACGAAATCGAAAGCATTTCCGTATTAAAAGACGCCTCCGCAGCCATCTATGGAGTGAAGGCAGGTAATGGTGTCGTATTGATCACGACCAAAAAAGGTGCAGAAGGGAAAGCGCAGATCACATACAACGGATCTATCGGCTGGCAGAACTTCACAAGCTATCCAGATATGGTAGATGCTGCCGGATACGCAGAGTTGACCGATGAAGATGCGATCAACCGAGGGAATGCCCCCGTTTATGGACCGGATAAATTAGCCTTGTTCCGCGAAGGCACTCAAGAAGGATACAAAAGCTACGACTGGAAAGACATCCTAACCCGCAAGAATGCTCCACAGACTCAACATAATATCAATGTGAACGGAGGAACCGAAAAAGTGAAATACTTCATGTCAGTAGGTTACTTAAATCAAGAAGGCTTGTATGCCACAAAAGATATCAATTTCTCTCGTTACAACTTCCGTTCCAACATCTCTGCGAAAATTTCCAAGTATTTGACCGCAGATGCGCAGTTAAGCGGACATGTACAAGACAAGATGGCACCTTATGACGACGATACTTATATCATTCACGGTATCACCCGTATGCACCCTTACTATTCTCCATACGCCAACGACGAAGAAGGTAAGCACTATGGATTAACCAACTTCCAAAATCCCCTGGCACGTTCAGATGCAGATGTTTCTGGCTATCGAAAAGAACGTAAGAAATTATTCAATGGAGTTTTCTCCTTAAAATATGATATGCCGTTTATTCCAGGACTGTCAGCCAAGGTTTTATTTTCCTATTTGACAAAAGTAGAAGAATTCAAAACCTTTGCGAAAGAGTTCAAACTCTATTCATACGATAAGGAATCTGGTAAATACAATACGGTTTTCACAGGAAACTCGCCGTCCAACTTGACTCGCAAAGATTACACACAAGAGCAGAACATGCTTCAGTTCTCTCTGAATTACAATCGCACATTCCTTGACAAACACAATGTGCAGGCTTTGTTCTTGTATGAACAACGTGAAGATTTGGATGATTATTTGCAGGCCTACCGTCAATTTGCAATTGATGCCCTTGACCAAATAAATTCAGGTTCGGACAAGAACAAAAATAACGCAGGTGTAGCAAGCGAATTGGCCAACGCATCTTTTGTAGGACGTATCAATTATGATTACGCAAGCAAATATTTATTCGAATTCTCTTTTCGCGAAGATGGTTCCGCAAAATTCTACAAAAACAACCGTTGGGGATTCTTCCCGAGCGTATCCGTAGGATGGCGTTTATCCGAAGAATCATTTATCAAGAATAACACCCAAATTTTTGACAACTTAAAGATCAGAGCATCATATGGCGTCATGGGGGATGACCAATTCTTGGACTCTAGCGGTAATCCGCAAGTTCTTCCGTTCCAATACCTGACAGGTTACAACTATCCGGGTGGAACAAATTATATCTTCGGTAGCGATGTAGTCAATTCATTGATAACAAAAGGATTGGCTAACACAGAATATTCTTGGTTGACATCCAAGATACTAAATGTCGGTTTCGATGCATCTTTGTGGAATCGTAAATTAGAAGCAAGTGTAGATGTTTTCTACCGGAAACGCGACGGCTTATTTGCATACCGTTCCGGTTCATTACCCAACACTTTTGGAGCTTCTTTCCCACAAGAAAACTTAAACAGTGATGATTTCCGAGGTTTTGAGTTGGTATTAGGACACACAAATACAGTAGGAGACTGGACTTACTCGGTCAAAGGTAATATGTCGTTCACTCGCGCGAAAAACCGCCACATTGAACAAGCTGATCCAATCAACTCCTATAAGAACTGGACCAGTAACTTTAGCGATCGTTGGAATAATATGTCTTTCGGTTACAAATGTGTAGGTCAGTTCCAAGATCAAGAAGACATCAATAACTGGGCAATCCAAGATGACGCCGGCAACACGACTATGATGCCGGGCGACTTGAAATACGAGGATTTCAATGGCGATGGCGTAATTGATAATAACGATATTCAACCAATTACCCGTAGCAACACGCCAGAAATTTATTTCGGTTTGGACCTGAGTGCCTCTTGGAAAGGTTTCGACTTCTCCCTGTTGATGCAAGGAGCAACCAATTACAATGTATATATGTCTGGTTGTTTGGGTAATGCCATGTTCAACGGGTCCAATACATTGGAATGCTTTATGGACCGATGGCATCGCGAAGACTTGTATGATCCTGAATCGGCATGGATTCCGGGGAAATATCCGTCAACATGGAACTCCGGGAAGCCATCTAACACTCGTGTTTCTACCTTCAACCACATCAGCTCATATTACCTGCGTGTAAAAAACATCGAGTTCGGCTACACCTTCCCCAAAGAGTGGTTAAGCAAGGTTTATGTTGAAAGATTACGTCTGTATGTATCCGGAAATAACGTACTGACATTTGATAATCTGCCGTTTGGCGACCCAGAAGCACCCAGTAGCGATAGAATCTTATATCCGCAGTTGAAAATTTGGAATATTGGTGTAAATGTTACATTTTAAGAATTTGATTAAAATATGAAAAGCATAAAATTATTAGTACTGTCTTTGTGTGGGCTATTTAGCATGTCGTCCTGTGTCAACGACTTCTTGGACCGTGATCCTATGGATATTATATCTGAAGACTTGGTTTGGTCCAATGAGAATGCGGTCAACGCTTATATGGCCGGAATGTACGAAGATATGTTCGTCGAACCTCATGCATGGTTGATTAACTGGGGTACCTTGGGGCATTACACAGACGAATCCATGCGTAGTTATTCATGGGGCTATCCCTACACCCCGGTATTGGATCTCTCCAGCTTGCAACAATGGGAATACAATAAAATACGTATCGCCAATGTGTTCTTGCAAAACATCCAAACCTCTACATTGAACGAGGATTTGAAACAACGTTGGACAGCGGAAGCACACTTTGTACGGGCATTCCACTATTTCACAATGGCAAAACGCTATGGTGGTGTACCTTTGATAAAAGAGGTACAAGAATATACCGGAAACAACGTAGAAGAACTAAAGATTCCGCGCAATACGGAAGAAGAAGTCTGGAACTTCATTGCTGAAGAGTGTGATTTAGCGATCGCCGGTTTGCCTGAATCCTACGGATCTACAGATCAGTTCCGTGTAACCAAATATGCCGCAGCCGCTTTGAAAGCAAGAGCTCTGCTTTATGCAGGCTCCATCAGTCGCTATGGCACCGTACAGTTGAATGGCTTGGTAGGTATTCCTGCAGATAAGGCAAACGACTTTTTCAAAAGATCCATGGAGGCCTCTGACATGATCATTAAATCAGGCAAGTTCGCTCTATTCAATCAAGATCCGGATCCTGCTGCCAACTACCAACAACTGTTCTTAGACAAAACAATGAACAGCGAAGCTATCTTTGTAAAAGCTTTTGCATCTCCTGACAAAGCGCATAATTTCGATTATGCTATGGCCGCTCCCTCCTTCAAAATTGACTGGGGAACCAATACAAGTCCGACGTTGGAATTAGTAGAATCATATGAGTATATAGATGGAACACCTGGTACGTTAAAAACAACCGATGCAAGTGGAAATCTGATCTATTACGAAAACGCAGAAGATATTTTCAAGGATAAAGACCCGCGTTTCTTCGCCTCTATTCTTTACCCAGGTTCTCCTTGGCAAAACGGAGAGTTGGAAGTAAGACGCGGCATTATCAAAAATGATGGCTCCAAAGAGGCTGCCTCGGCATTCACGGATGTGTTCAGCGAAGATCCGTCTATGAAAACCGGAGGTAAAGATGGGCTCGTCATGGCAGGTGATTGCAGTCGTACAGGATTTTATATCAAGAAATTCATGGATCCTACCAATCGAGTAGAAATGGACCGTTCCGAAACGAACTTTATGGTGTTCCGTTATGCAGAAACCTTGCTGAATTATGCGGAAGCCGCTTTCGAATTGGGACTAAAAGACCAAGCTCTCCAAAAAGTGAACGAAGTACGTAAACGTGCTGGTATCAAGGAGAAAAATAGCTTGACAATGGATGATATCCGAAACGAAAGACGCGTAGAATTGGCATTCGAGAATTTACGTTACTGGGATTTGGTCCGTTGGCGTGTTGCTTCCAAAGTAATGAACAACACAACTTTCTCGGCATTAATTCCTTGGTTGGACTATAAGACCAAAAAATATGTTTTCGAGAAATCGGTCAATACCTTGAATCTGCCCAAAACGTTTTTGGACAAACAATACTACTTGGAGATTCCGGGTGTAGCTCAAAACGATTTATTAGAACAAAATCCGGGTTATTAATCTTTTCATATTTAAAGACATGAAAAAAATATTTTTATATGCAACACTAATTTGTGGCTTGTGCTCCTGCGGGCTTGACAACTATGACGCACCTACCGCTTCCCTAAGTGGAGCGATCATAGACAAAGAGACAAAAGAAAATGTCCCCGGACAAGCTCAAAACGGGACAAAAATACGTATGTATGAGTTTTATAATGACGAATGGTCTGTACAACCCAACGATTCATGGGTGAGCCAAGATGGCACATTCTCGAATACAGCAGTATTTACCGGTAAATACAAGATTTTAGCCGAAGGGCCTTTTGAGACAGTAGAACCGATCGAAATGGAAGTCTCAGGTTCAAAACAGATGAACTTTGAAGTAACACCGTTTTTGCGCATATCGGCAGAAGCGACATCCAACGAAACAGGCAAAGTTACGGTTAAAACTTCCGTAGACAATGTTTTAGATAAAACAATACAAGCAGTAGAATTCTACTACTGCAAGACTCCGTATGTGGATAAAAACACCTTTACGGCTAAAGAATCTGTAAAACTTGGTACGGAGACCGAATTAGACATTGCCACTTATTCTCATACGTTCGAGAATCTCAAAAGCGGAAAGACTTTCTACTTCCGGGTAGGAGCCTTAGCTGTTAACCCTGGCGGATTCTATAATTATAGTAAAGTAATAGAAGTTACCGTTAAATAAATCAGATCTATTTAAGGACTGTTTTTGCATTTTTCATTAACACAAGAAAATGCAAGACAGTCCTTAATCATCACAATGTAAACGGCCTAATATGAGTAAAACATCCAAATATCTGCTGATGATAGGTATCTATCTATTTCTTTCCTCGCTTTTTCTTATCGGAATAGAGTGTGGATTGAGAGCTTTCGGATATGGTGTAGATTTAGACCATCTTTTCTTGCAAACAGCGAATGGCAAATATTTATATCTCAACAAAAACATCAGTAGAAGGTACTTTACTCAATCACAAGCCACAAACGGAAATGTAGAGTTTTTTCGGAAAAAGAAACAAAAAAACACATTCAGAATTTTTGTTCTGGGCGAATCAGCAGCAATGGGATTTCCCTATCCCAATAATATTTCGTTCCAACGAATGCTGAAATACCAATTGCAAAAGACAAATCCAGACAAAGATATCGAGATCATCAATTTAGCTCTGACTGCAATCAACAGTTACACTTTTTACGATTTCGCACAAGAACTCGTTCATTTTGAGCCAGATGCGATTTTTATTTATGGTGGACACAACGAGTATTACGGAGCTTTGGGTGTAGGCTCCAATAATACACTCGGTAGCCATCCAACATTTATCCGTTGGGCAATCCGTTTGCGTCAGTTACGTCTTACTCAATGGCTCGATTCTTTAAAAAGCCACTTAAGCCCTCAAAAAGAGTTCTCAGACAACTTGATGAAATATGTGGTCAAAGAGCAAGTGATCCCCTACAAAAGCAAACTATTTCAACAAGGACTGGAACAGTTTCAAAACAATATGAAATTAGTACTTAATCTGTTCAAAAAACACCAAATACCAGTTTTCTTCTCAACTGTCGGAGTTAATTTAAAAGACTTAAAGCCTTTCAAAAGCATATCGTCTGACGAACATAGCGCCGATGAATATTATCAACTGGCACAAGAACAATTGCAAGCACAAGATAGCATAGCAGCATACACATCCTTCAGTCGGGCACGAGACTTGGACGCCCTTAGATTTAGAGCATCCAAAGAGATTAATGAGATCATCCGAGAATTAGCCAAAGATGACGATAATATTTACTTGGTAAATACCGAAGAGGAATTTAACCGAAAAAGCCCGTTCGGTATTCCCGGACGAGAATTATTGCTGGAACATGTACATCCTACTATCGAAGGGCATCGGGTGATCGCAAATTGCTTTTTGGAAGTTCTTCGACAAAACCAATCCTGTTTTTCCAACAAAAGACTACAAATCGGCACTTCAGAAGATCTATACAACTTTCCTGTTTTAGAGTTTGACTCCTTAGCTGGAGAATATGCTTGCTTACAACTGCGTAAAGGATTCCCATTCTATGAGAAAGATCTCTCTACAATTACCCCTAAAACAGAAGTAGAAAAGATCGCAGCAAACTACGTACGACAAAAAAACTGGTATCAATCCATGGATCAACTGTATCAGTACGCACTTAATAGCAAGAATGAAAAATTATGTTTGGATATTCTCCGGGTTCGTATCACGGATAACCCTTACGACCTCACCTTCCTTGGTCAAGGAGGAGAATTCGCAGAGATCCGAAAAGAATATCCTTTAGCTATCTTCTTCTACACACGAAGTTTCCGCCTGTATCCCACGGTTCAAACAGCACAGAACTTAGTTGCAATCCATTTACGGCTCGATCAACCCGATCTGGCTCTTCCTTACATTGAATATATACTCCGAAACGGAAATCCGAAATTTAACGGACTCAAAGAGCTTTGCCATAAGATCATCCAGCACAAACAAGAATTAAATTGGCAATCGAATGATTCAATCCGGCAAGCAATCCGATCGATCTATCTACAAATGGGTAATCAGGATGCAGCCGACCTATACAATTAATAATAAAATGAGCTATATTTTAGGTATATCCGCATATTATCATGATGCAGCCGCAGCTTTGATAAAAGATGGCGAGATCATAGCTGCCGCACAAGAAGAACGCTTTACCCGAATCAAGAACGATGCATCTTTTCCTGCAAATGCAATCCGTTATTGTTTACAGCAAGCGGGAATTTTATTGTGTGATATCTCCACAATTATCTATTACGAAAAACCCTATCTGAAATTTGAGCGAATTTTAGAAATCTTTTATCGATACGCACCATGGGGGATGGAACAGTTCATTAAAGGAATACCAATATGGATTGAAGAAAAACTTTTTTGCAAACGAATGCTCAAGCGTGAATTACGCAAGTTAGGAAAATTCGATGAACAACATTGTAAACTTTTGTTCTCGGAACATCATTTGTCACATGCGGCTTCCGCATTTTTCGGTTCAGATTTTCAAGAAGCTGCGATTATAACAGTAGACGGTGTAGGAGAATGGAATACACTATCTATCGCTCATGGGAAAGCCAATCAAATTCAATTAATAAAAGAAATGCGATTTCCTGATTCTATTGGATTGTTCTATTCTGCATTTACCTATTATTTAGGATTCAAGGTGAACTCCGGGGAATATAAGATGATGGGATTAGCCCCTTACGCCGATCGATCTGACCGACAAACCTCAAAATTTGTCGATCAGATCAAACAACATCTACTGACGATCCATCCCGATGGTTCTATATCATTGAATATGTATTATTTCTCCTTCCACAAAAAAATGCGAATGGTTCATGAAAAGCGTTGGGAACAATTATTTCAATTGAAACCTCGAAAGGCAGAAAGCGAAATACGCCCAGAACACGCAAGTCTAGCACTTGCAGCTCAAATCGTATTGGAAGAGATACTATTGAGAATTGTTCAAACAGCCCAAAAGCTCACTGGCTGTTCCAACCTATGTCTAGCCGGAGGAGTCGCTCTAAATTGCGTAGCAAATGGTAAAATCATTCGTTCACAATTATTTGAGCATGTCTTCATCCAACCTGCCGCAGGAGATGCAGGAGGAGCATTAGGAGCGGCTTGGGCCACTTATTATATTTACCAAGGACATTCACGAAAAGCCGGGATGAACGGAGACAAGATGCACTTCGCCCAAACCGGTCCTCAATATACAGAGCATGAGATTCAAGATTTTTTGGACTCGAATAACATTTCTTATCACTATTTGGATGAAGCATTTTTATATGAAGAAGTGGCTAAACACATAGCTTCCGGTTTATGTATAGGTTGGTTTCAAGGGCGTATGGAGTTTGGCCCACGTGCATTAGGAAACCGAAGTATCTTAGCAGATCCCCGTGATAAAGAGATGCAAAAAAGATTAAATTTGAAAATCAAGTTCAGAGAAAGCTTCCGACCATTTGCTCCAGTTATATTAAAAGAAAAAGTCGGCGATTATTTTGAAAAGCTGAACGAATCCAATTATATGCTGATAACAACCAACATTTCTCTGAAACATCGGATACCATTGCCAAAGCATTATCAAGATTTAGATGCCGCAGAACGATTGGCGTTACCAAAATCAGATATTCCGGCAGTTACCCATGTGGATTTTTCCGCACGCGTACAAACTGTTGATGAACAAAGTAATCCCAAATTAACGAAGCTTTTACGGGCATTCGAACAATTAACAGGCTACCCTTTGCTTATCAATACAAGTTTTAACGTACGTGGCGAACCTATTGTCTGCACCCCTCAAGATGCATACCGCTGTTTTATGACAACCAACTTAGATCTCTTGGTTTTAGGGAATTATATAATCAATAAAAATAACATACAAAAATCATAAAATATGGACACATTGAAAGACTTACTACTTTTTATAAAAGAACGAAAAAAATGGTGGTTGCTACCTGTATTAATATTCTTGCTATTGATTGGCTTGTTGCTAATCTCTACAAGCAATACAGTGATTGCCCCCTTTATTTACACTCTATTTTGAATGTCCTATGAATTGGATTCACATATACAAGAAAATACGTACGGTTTGGATTCGTTTCGGAAACCTGTTAAACAAGATCACCTCACCAATCCTGTTGGGAATTACTTATTTTTTGATCCTCACGCCAATTGCGTGGTTATACCGCCTGTTCAACCGGACAGAAGAGGAACAAGATAGTACAATGAACGAACGAGTTAAGACTTATTCTAAAGAAGATTTTATTCATCCATGGTAAATATGAAACAACTTCATACATTTTCCTACGGGCTACTACCATTCGTCCTATTTACAGTAATCCTTTATGCCTTTTTCTATAATCATCATCTGCTCTTTGCCGAGCAGTTACGATTGTTTGAATGGAACAAAGACTATTTCAACGAAATAGTTTATAATCCAGGAGGATTATCTGCCTATATAGGGGAGTTTTTCACACAGTTTTATCATTTAAATCATTTTGGGGGATGGATTTTAGGAGCCGGAGTCGGACTAACCGGTATATTATATCGCAACCTGATCTGCCATTGGAAAATTGGAGGAAATGTCTCATGGGAACTGATTCCTATCACTTCACTGGTTTTCTTCTATTTAAGCCCTAACGCATCATTGGGACTCATTTTTGGACTTCAGATTACCCTTTTACTTGCAAGAATAACTCTTCATGAAAAGGAAGGCAAACGCAAAAGACTTCTGATCCTAATCAACTTACCGATTTGCTATTTCTTTACTGGAATAGGCTGTTATTTATATCTTATTCTCATCTTCCTCGATGAAGTTTTTTCGAAGAAAAAACACTCACTTCTTGCTTGGATTCTATATACACTCGTTACAATCCTACTGCCTATCTTAACTTATTATAAATTCGACATCAATGAAACACAAGCTTGGATAGGTATAGCTTGTTTTATTACACAAGACTTACTTCATCCACTTGGTATCGTTATCACTTCATTTTTAATATCTCCCTTATTAGCTTACGGGACATATCATCTTTTACAGCGATTAACAGACAAAAAACGATTCGCTTTAAATCTGCTCATGGCTTTCTTCGCTATCGGGATCATCTTAAGCCAACTCAAAAATGAGGATGAACGACTTTATCAACTACATTATCTAATCACCCACGAAAAATGGGACGAAGCGATTACCTTCATGCAAAAAAAGCCTGTCCAAAATGTTCTGATGTCCTCCTATACCAACATTGCCCTGCTTCATCAGCAACGTCTTTCAAAAGAGCTATTCTCGTATTTCCAAGTAGCTCATGTCAACGAATTTTGGTCTTCCAACCATCTATTAAATTATCTGACTGCTGAGACTTATTTTCAGCTAGATATGCTCTATGCTGCCAGAGCCTATATGTTCATGGCGAACACGCAAACTCCATCCGGACGTTCCCCGCTCTATCTGACACGATTGGCGGAGATCGAATACAGAAGGGGAAAACGGGCTGCCAGCCTCAAATATGTGGCCTTACTGGAGTCTACCTTATTCTACAAAGACTGGGCTTACAAATTTAGGCAAAAGATGAACACAGACTCCTCGACAAAAAAAAGTCAACTTTCACCCAAAACCAATAAGCTTTTTCTTGCCAAAGAGATGCTTTTCAACGTGGAACAATTTGAGACACAAGCAGGAGCCAACAATCAAAAAGTCATCGATTTCCTGCTAGCAAAATATATGCTCAACAATCAATATAACGCATTTATCCAATTAGCCGCCCGGACTCATCTCACAATACATAGTAGCAAGCATTATCAAGAGTTTTTGCTAATGTATGCTTATCTACTGAAAGATAACTCATTGATTTCAAAATGGCAAATTGAACAAACTGTAATAGAGCGTTTCTACCGATATTTACAAATCAACCAGTCGGGAAAATCTCCGGAAGAAATCCAGGAATTACTATGCCCCTATAAAGACACCTATTGGTATTACGTACAATATAATAAAAAACAAATATGAGACTTAACATTTTTTACATACTTCTAATCGCCTTATGTGGCCTCTATGGATGCAAAAATCATCAACAACCAATCATTAAAGAAAATCTTAACATACTCCCAACAATTTATCCGGAGTATCAAGGTGCTCTTTTGCCCGTCAATATTGCTCCTTTGAATTTTAAGATACAAGATGAGGGTGATGAATGGATGATCCAGATTCAAGGGAAAGGAAATCCGATCACGATTACGGCGCATGACGCAGTAGAGATTCCGATTAAACGCTGGCGACAATTACTTCATCAAAATCAAGGAGGGAGCTTAAGTATCACCGTATCCAGTCGAAAAAAAGGAGAATGGTATCAATATTCTCCCTTCACGTGGGATGTATCCACTGATTCCATTGATAGTCACTTAGCCTATCGTTTAATAGAACCGACCTATGCGAATTGGAACAGTATGGCCATTTGTCAACGTGAACTATCTTCTTTCAAGGAAACGGAAATCATATCAAACAAAAAAAGCGGGCAGAACTGCATCAATTGTCATACCTTTAACCAAGGAAACCCGAATGAAATGGTCATGCACATGCGCAAAATAAATGCGGGAACGATTCTGATACAAGGAGGAGCATGTCAAAAACTCAACACAAAGACTCCTCATACGATTTCCAATTTCGTTTATCCGGATTGGCATCCTTCTGGCAAACAGATTGCATTCTCTACAAACCTAACCCAAATGTCTTTCTACGATGCACACCCTAAAATCATCGAAGTATACGATACGCAATCCGATATAGTTTTGTATGATATTTCCAAAAACGAAGTCTATACCAGTCCCCTTTTAGCCAATGCAAACAAACTAGAAAATTTTCCATTCTTTTCACCAGATGGGAAACAGCTCTATTTTTGTACGTGTGACCGGATAGATAGTTTGCCTCAACAATTCTCTAATATAAAATATCGTATCTGTAGTATTGGTTTTGATCCCCAAAATAATCAATTCAGCAAGCAGGTAGACACTCTCATTGACTTAACAAATGCAGGTAAAAGCGTAACCCTCCCCAGCATTTCACCTGATGGACAGTTTATTGCCTGTTCTGCCGCCCCTCATGGGTGCTTCTCCAGCTGGATCCCCGAATCAGATCTCTATCTATATAACACAAAAACTAAGAAATTGATAGCTGCGACTGAGTGGAATAGCCCGGAAGCAGAAAGCTGTACAACATGGTCCTCTAACAGCCGTTGGGTTATCTTCAGCAGCCGACGGGAGGATGGCATTTATAACCGACTCTATATCGCTCATATCGATTCTGTAGGAAACTTAAGCAAACCTTTCCTACTTCCACAGAGAGATCCTACTTACAACCAACGCAACCTAAAGGCTTATAATCTGCCTCGCCTTATCAAAGGCAAAGTGACGATTTCACCAATTACAATTGGGAGATGTGCTGAAGCAAAAGGCAAAAAATCGGTCCGATTTAGCAAACATTCTTATAAACCGCTTATCAACGAAGCGACAGAGAATCACAGTGAAATCAATTAAGGTAACACAGATAGGAATAACTAAACGATTTTCAACATAATTTGTGTTTGGCAGCAAGTGCCTGTGAAGGTCCTTGCTGTTTTTTCTGCCGGACTAAAACAAAAGTTTGTTTCTTGTTAAACCTTTTTGCACCTAATTCGTCTATAATTTCGCGTACTTGTGTATATTTACGTGTCGATAAGTGTTTTTAAGTAGAATACCAGAAAAATATGACGAAGAGAGTGAAGTGGAGCGTGACGGCCGCAATTGTTTTGATGATTGCCGGAATGATCGCTTACCCGCAGATTAAAAGCCGTATGAAGGCATCCAAAGATGCAGCCGAAGTGGTTCCGCCAGCCGGAAGCCAAGTTCGGAAACAAGTTTTGAACATTAACGCGGAAGTGCTGAAATATCAGTCCCTTACCGACAAGACCATTGTAACCGGCAGTACGATCCCGGATGAGGAGGTAGACCTCTCGTTCGAATCGTCGGGCAAGATCGTGGCCATCTATTTTACGGAAGGTACGCATGTGAAAGCCGGTGACCTGCTTGCCAAGATCAATGACAAACCGTTACAGGCGGAACTGAAGAAGTTGGAAGCGCAAGTGCCTTTAGCCAAAGATCGCGTGTACCGCCAGCATACGCTTTTGGAAAAGGACGCGGTCAGTCAGGAGGCTTATGAACAAGTGGCTACCGAATATGAAAAGCTGATGGCGGACATCGAACTGGTAAAAGCCAATATTGCCCAGACCGAGCTCCGGGCGCCGTTCGACGGGATTATCGGCCTTCGTAATGTCAGCGAAGGAGCCTATGCCTCCCCCTCGACAGTTATCACCAAGCTGACAAAAATATCTCCCTTGAAAATCGAGTTCTCCGTTCCTGAACGCTACTCTGCCGACATCAAGGACGGTACGCCGATCGTATTCAGAATGAACACGTCCGTCGGCATGATGCAAGACTACAAAGCGACCGTTTATGCAGTAGAAAGCAAGATCGACGAGGCAACCCGCTCGCTGAAAGTGCGTGCAACCTATCCGAACCGGGACGAGTCGATCGTGCCGGGACGCTATACATCTGTCGAAATTACCCGCCGTGACATAAAAGACGCATTGGCGATCCCCAGCGAGGCACTGATCCCGGAAATGGGAAAGAACATCGTCTACCTGTATAAGAATGGCGTGGCCGAACCTGCCGAAATTATCTTAGGACTCCGCACGGAAAGCCAGGTCCAGGTATTGAAAGGGCTGAGCGTAGGTGATACGGTGATTACTTCCGGCGTGATGCAGCTTCGGACGGGAATGAAAGTGTCGATTGATAACCTGAAGTAACGAAGCAGCATGGCGAATATTTCCGAAATAAGCATAAAGAGACCGGTACTCTCGACCGTGATGACGATCATCCTTCTGTTGTTCGGGATGATCGGTTATAAGTTCTTAGGGGTCCGTGAGTTTCCGAGTGTGGACAACCCGATCATTTCGGTCAACGTAACCTATCCGGGAGCCAATGCCGAAGTAATCATGAACCAGATTACGGAGCCGCTCGAACAGAATATCAACGGTATTCCCGGCATTCGTTCGCTGAGCAGTGTCAGCAGTCAGGGAAGTTGCCGTATCACGGTAGAGTTTGAACTGTCTGTCGACCTGGAAACGGCGGCCAACGACGTGCGCGACAAAGTTTCGCGTGCTCAGCGTTACCTGCCGCGCGACTGCGACCCTCCGACGGTATCAAAAGCGGATGCCGATGCTACCCCGATCATGCAGATCGGTATCCGAAGCAGCAAACGCTCGCTGATGGAACTGAGTGAAATTGCCGAACTGACGGTGAAGGAACGGCTTCAGACCATTCCGAACGTGAGTGGCGTGGACATCTGGGGACAGAAACGCTACTCCATGCGCCTGTGGCTGGACCCGATCAAAATGGCCGGCTACGGAGTTACTCCGTTGGATGTGAAGAACGCAGTAGACGCCGAAAACGTCGAGCTTCCTTCCGGGAGCATTGAAGGAAACACGATCGACTTGTCTATCCGTACGTTAGGACTGATGCACACGGCAACGGAATTCAATGATTTGATCATCAAGCGTGACGGCGACAATATCATCCGCTTCCAAGACGTAGGGCGAGCCGAGGTGAGCCCGGAAGACTTGCGAAGCGTGATGCGCAAGAACGGCGAACCGATGGTTATCGACGTCATCATCCCGCAGCCGGGCGCCAACCAGATCGAAATTGCCGATGAGGCATACAAACGTATCGAGCAATTGAAGAAAGACCTGCCGGAAGACGTAACGGTCGAAATGGTGTACGACAATACACGCTTTATCCGGGCCTCCATCGCGGAGGTCGAAGAAACCATCTATGTGGCATTCCTGCTCGTGGTGCTGATCATCTTCCTGTTCCTGCGCGACTGGCGCGTGACGCTTGTCCCGGTGGTCGTTATCCCCGTATCATTGGTCGGGGCATTCTTTGTGATGTATGTCTCCGGCTTCTCCATCAATGTGCTGACAATGTTGGCGGTGGTGCTCTCGGTCGGACTGGTGGTGGACGACGCGATCGTGATGGCGGAGAACATCTACGTCCGCATCGAGCAGGGAATGGAACCGAAAGAGGCCGGTATAGACGGGGCGAAAGAGATATTCTTCGCCGTCGTGTCTACGACGGTAACACTCGTGTCCGTGTTCCTCCCGATCGTCTTTATGGAAGGTATGACGGGACGCTTGTTCAAGGAGTTCAGTATCGTGATCGCCGGTTCCGTAACGATATCTTCCTTTGTGGCTTTGACCTTTACGCCGATGTTGGCGACCAAGCTGCTGAGAAAACGCGAAAACAAAGGCTGGTTGTACACAAAGACGGAACCGTTCTTCGAAGGCATGAACAATATCTATGCAAAGTCGCTGAACGCGTTCCTGAACCACAAGTGGTGGTCCATACCGATTGTCGTGATCCTTTTCGGCTCCATCGGCTATTTCTGGCGAACCATCCGCTCCGAACTTTCTCCATTGGAAGACCGTTCATCCATTTCGATCAATATACGTGCACAGGAAGGAGCTACCTTCGAGTTCATCCGCGACTTTACAGACCAAGTGGCCGCCATGGCCGACACGTTGGCTCCCGAGCGGCAAGCCCTAACGGTTCGTGCGAATAACAGCAACGGATACATCACCGTTTTACTTCCCGACATCAAAGATCGTGAACGTTCGCAGATGGAGATTGCCGATGTGCTGTCAAAGAATGTACGGGGCAAGACAGAAGCACGTGCTTTCGTCCAGCAGCAATCCACTTTCGGAGGACGTCGCGCAGGTATGCCCGTTCAATATGTTTTACAAGCGACCAGCCTGGAGAAGCTACAGGAGTATTTGCCCGCCTTTATGCAGAAGGTAAGCGAAAGCCCGGTGTTCCAGATGGCAGACGTGAACCTGAAGTTTACGAAACCCGAAGCCCGTATCGAGATCAACCGCGACAAGGCTTCTTCATTGGGCGTCAGCACCCGCACGATTGCCCAGACACTACAATATGCATTGAGCGGCCAGCGTATGGGATATTTTTACATGAACGGGAAACAGTATCAGATATTGGGCGAAATCAACCGCCAGCAGCGCAACACGCCGTTGGACCTGAAATCCATTTATGTCCGCAGCGATGCAGGAGAGATGATCCAGCTGGACAACCTCGTCACGTTGAAAGAAGACGTTGCCCCTCCTCAGCTGTACCGTTACAACCGCTTTGTGTCGGCAACGGTTTCCAGCGGACTCAACAAAGGTTATACGATCGGTGACGGCCTGGACGAAATGGACCGTATCGCCTCGGAGACGCTAGACAACAGTTTCCGTACGGCCCTGTCGGGCGAATCGAAAGAGTTCCGTGAAAGTTCGTCCAGCCTGATGTTTGCCATGATCCTCGCACTGTTCATGATCTATCTGGTCCTGGCCGCGCAGTTCGAGAGTTTCAAAGACCCGTTGGTCGTGATGTTCACGGTTCCCTTAGCTATTGCAGGGGCGTTGATCTTTATGAGCTATTCAGATATAACTATGAATATATTCAGTCAGATCGGTATCATCATGCTGATCGGTCTGGTGGCGAAAAACGGTATTTTGATCGTAGAGTTTGCCAACCAGCGCCAGGAAGCGGGACTGAGCATGGCGGAAGCGATCCGCTCGGCTTCCACACAACGTCTGCGGCCGATCCTGATGACCAGTATTTCGACGATCTTAGGATTGGTTCCGCTCGTATATGCTTCGGGCGAAGGGGCACAAGGACGTATCGCGATGGGTATCGCCGTAGTGGGCGGTATGATCGTTTCGACATTCCTTACCCTGTTTATCGTCCCGGCGATGTACAGCTTTATTTCCACGGACAGACAATCGAAAATTAATAATCAAGAATTAAAAATTAAGAAATAAGGCTATTGAGGATGAAGAGGTTTCTTTTATTAATATGTATAGCATTTACGGTCGTCCCGGCCGAGGCGCAACGGGTGTTCAGCCTGGACGACTGCATCCAGACCGGATTGGAACGCAATTATTCCATCCGCATCATCCGTAACGAACAGCAGATCAGCGACAACAACGCCACTCCCGGCAATGCCGGCTACCTGCCGACCGTCGACCTGAGCAGTGGTTTTAGCGGCACGCTTAACAATAACAATAACAAGTTGTCCGACGGAACGACAGAAAAAACGAACGGCATCCACAACGAGACGGCAGACATCGGCCTGAATGTGAACTGGACCGTCTTCGACGGATTAGGCATACAGGCCACTTACGAAAAACTGAAAGAGTTACAAAACTTGGGAGAATTGAACACCCGAATGACAATCGAGGATTTCGTTGCCGACCTTTCGAGCGAATACTACAACCTGATCCGCCAGAAGATCCGCCTCCGCAACCTCCGCTCCACGCTCGAACTGTCCCGCGAACGTCTGCGTATCGTGGAAGAGCGGTATTATATCGGCTCGATGTCCCGCCTGGACCTCCAACAAGCGCAAGTCGACTTCAATGCCGACAGCTCCAACGTCCTGAACCAGTTGGAACAAGTGCATACTTCACGTATCCGCCTGAACCGGCTGATGGCATTGGAGGATGTGGAGGAACAAGTACTGATCAAGGACTCCCTGATTACCCCCAACCCGTTTTTAGATGAAGTGGAACTATGGAAAAGCACGCTTACCTCCAATTCATCTCTGCTGATCGCCAAGAAGAACCAGGTGATTTCCGAGCTGGACTACAAAAAGATCAAGAGCCGTAACTATCCGTATGTCAAATTGAATGCCGGATACGGCTACACGGCGAACTGGTACGAGGTAGGAACGACCGACCTCCAGCGCCGCCTCGGCCTCAACTACGGGGTGACGGTCGGCATCAACGTATTCGACGGTTTCAACCGGAAACGCGAACAACGGAATGCCCGGATACAGATTCAGAACCAAGAATTGCGCACACAAGAACTCGAACTGGGATTGCGGGCCGATATGAGCAACTTCTGGATGGCTTATCGCAACAACCTGGACTTGTGGAGCCTGGAAAAAGAGAACTTGGTCGCGGCACAGGAAAACTACCGGATTGCGATCGACCGCTATAAACTGGGCGACCTGTCCGGTATCGAATTGCGTGAAGCCCAGAACAGCCTGCTCGAAGCGGAAGAGCGCCAGTCCATCGCCGAATACTCCACCAAGATATGCGAAATCTCCCTTTTGCAGCTTAGCGGAAAGATCATGGATATGTTCCATGAAAATGATTAACTTTGCAGAGTTAACGATTTATGATTTTAGATTTATGATCGAGGTTCACAAATCATAAATCTAAAATCATAAATCTAAAATCATAAATCATGCGCATTATCCCCAAAGCTAATACACTAAGAAAAGGCATACTTTTATACAGAGGCATCCGTTACCGCAAAGGCTTCGGGGTTCATTCCCCCTTTGTCTTCAACCTGATCACGAAAGTGATTGAGGAGCGTTGCCAATACTATAGCTTCTACGACATCGAACTGATCCGCAAGCAGCTGCTTTTCCAAGATGACGAGATCACTTATCCCGACCGCCAGCAAAAGGGGAAGATGCGCCGCCGCACGATCGGCCGGATTGTCGAACGCGAAGCGATACGGCCCAAGCACGGCGCCTTACTTTTCCGTCTTGCCAACTATTTCAAATCAAAACACATCCTTCAGTTCGGCCCTTCCATGGGCCTGTCCACTTTGTATCTGACTTCATATGCATCCGATCTGAAATGTATCGCTCTGGAAAACGTACCGGAGTTTGCCTCCATCGCCCGTATCGCTTTCGGCAAAGCCGCCCGTAACCCGGTCGACCTGCGTGTCGGAAGCTACAAAGATTTACTACCGAAAGCCTTGAAAGACATGGAGCAACTCGATTTTGTCTTTTTCAACACCCTGTATGAGCAGCAAAACAATAGCTGGCTGTTTGAGGAATGCTTGAAACATGTGCACGGCGATACGGTCTTTGTTTTCGAAGGCATCAAAACCAGCCGCAAAATGCGCGAATTCTGGCGGGAAGTATGCTGTCATCCCGAAGTAACGGTGACGATCGACCTGTATTCAATGGGAATCGTGTTTTTCAACAAGAAGTTACACAAGAGGGATTATATCGTCTATTTCTGACTCTTTATCCAAAGATACAAACAAATTGATTTTTGACTTATACATCCGTCTATCACCTCATCGACTGCAATGCTCGATTTGATCTGTGACCGTGATAATAATAGGAAACAATAACAAATATGCAAATAAAAATATACAGACCATACGCTAACTTGAATAAAAGTATTATAGAGTGATAGAGGCCATACTTCTAGCTTTAAACTATAAGGTCATAGAGTTTTTGACCTAAGTCGAATACCTTTTCGACCTTAGTGAAAAAGGTTTTCGACCATAGGCAAAAAGGTATTTGACTTAGGCCGAAAATAAAAAAGGATATAGGACAAAACGTAAATATCTATATATTAGCACACAAAAGTTTTCCGCAATCTCCTTATTTATCACTTAAATATGTCGCTTTGGGTACAAGGACGAGGGGGAGGAACTATAATCAAGCTGGATCAAGACGAGACATTGGTAAAGATGCCTGCAATTTTTTCTTTCCCATCAAAATAAATAATCCGAATCCTTGCACAAATCCCGGAATCTGACGAATATTGTACTCCTTTTTGCAACATCTGGCAAGGATGTGCGATTATATAATAAAACGATAAGTTATTGTCATATGAAAAAGAGCATTATATACACAGGGACCGGCGACAAGGGAACCACTTCCTTAGTTGGCGGCGAACGGGTGTCGAAAGCGCACCAACGTATCGAAAGCTATGGTACGGTCGACGAACTGAACTCGTTTATCGGGTTGTTGATCACTTCGCTTGAAGAGAAAGCGGATCAGGACTTCCTGCTGTTTATCCAGCACAAGTTGTTTACGATCGGTTCCTATCTGGCAACCGATCAGGAAAACACGGAACTGAAAGTAGAAAGTAAGGTGATGCCGGAAACGATCACCCGTATCGAGCGGGAAATAGACCGCCTGGATAACGAACTGCCCAAGATGCGCAACTTTATTTTGCCGGGAGGAAGCCGCCCGGCCTCTTTGGCACATGTGTGCCGGACAGTCTGCCGACGGGCCGAACGCCAGATCTACCGTTTGGCAGAGACAATTCCGGTTGAAGAACCTGTCCTGGTTTTTATAAACAGATTGTCTGATTATCTGTTTGTTCTGGCACGTAAGGAATGCATACGGAATAATGGCAAAGAAATTATCTGGGATTATACTTGCATCTAAAGAATATTGTTTTATTTTTGCGGAAAATTTGAGAACCTGACCGCCGTAAGGTGGTTATTAATACTTGACAGCTATGTATTGGACATTAGAGTTAGCTTCAAAACTGGAAGACGCACCCTGGCCTGCAACCAAGGATGAACTGATTGACTATGCACAACGTTCTGGTGCGCCACTGGAAGTGATTGAAAATTTGCAGGAAATGGAAGACGAAGGTGAGATTTATGAATGCATGGAAGATATCTGGCCCGACTATCCAAGTAAAGAAGACTTTTTCTTCAACGAGGAAGAATATTAATGTGCGATAAAAACGTACAGGCATGAAATAATAACGAGGTGGCAGGGCTATGTCCCGCCGCCTCGTTTGCTTTTTATACAATTTATTCGGATTTATTCCGTTTCTTGATATATGAACAAATATCTCCTGCTTATTATCCTTTTGGTAACCAGCCTCACGGGAGCGCGGGCGCAATACGACTCGCAGCTAAGCCAGTATTTTATGGCGCTGGGTTACTATAATCCGGCGTATGCGGGTGTTACGGGAGACTTGAACATGTTGGCGCTGTCTCGTTTGCAATATGTCGGGATCGACGGGGCGCCGACCTCCTTTTTCATCAATGCGGATATGCCACTGAAGATCGGGAAAACCAATCATGGCATCGGGATGGTCGTCTTTACCGAAGGAATCGGGCTTTTCGTCAATACACATGTCAATTTGCAGTATGCCTATAAACAAAAACTGTTTGGCGGTACGCTCAGTATCGGAATGCAGTTCGGAATGGTAAACCAGTCGTTTGACGGAGAAAAGGTCTTTTATCCGACCAGCCAGTTCCACCAACAGGAAGACCAGGCAATTCCAAAGACGCAGGTGAGCGGAATGGGCTTCGACTTGAACGCCGGGCTTTACTATCACCGCAAGAACCTCTATGCCGGTTTGGGCGTCACGCACTTGAACAAGACGGAGATCATATTGGACGAATATTCTTCCATGTATCTCGCCAGCACATATAATTTGATAGCCGGATACAATATTCAGTTTCGAAATCCGTTGTATGAATTACAGCCGTCTGTATTCCTGAAAACAGACATGCAGAGCTTCCAGGCGGACATAACCGCCCGGCTGTTTTATAATAAGATGTTTAACGGAGGTTTTTCCTGGCGTGTGAATGAGTCGCTGATCCTGTTGTTAGGAGCCAAGATCGGGAGTTTTCAGGTAGGATATGCGTATGATTTTCCGATCTCTACCATACCCATCTTGAAAGCCACGAGTGGAAGCCACGAGTTGGTAGTGAGCTACAAGTTGAAGTTGAAAAAATCGAAGTCAGGAAAGAATAGACATAAAAGTGTACGTATATTATAGTATATGAAAAAAGTATTGTTAGTACTTGCGGCAGTAGCCCTGTTTACCTCATGTGGCAAAACCCTTTCCGGTGGCGGGGGCGAAGTGACAGGGGTACGATCGGTGGCGTTTAACGAACCTGCCCCTTACGGGATGGTTCTGATCAAAAGAGGCTCATTCGAGATGGGACCCGCAGATAAGGATTCCTTGTGGGGGATCAATCCTGAAACGAAAGGCGTCTCTTTCGATGCTTTCTGGATGGACGAGACAGAGGTGACGAATGCCAAATACCGTCAGTTCGTGTATTGGGTGCGCGATTCCATTATCCGCGAACGTCTGGCCGACCCGGCTTATGGCGGCAATGACCTGTTTAAGATTACTGAAGATAAATATGGCGAACCGGTGACTCCGCATCTGGACTGGAGCCGCCCGATTCCTTGGAAACGTGCCAATGAAGACGAGATACGGGCAATCGAAAGTGTCTACACCGTAAATCCGGTGACCGGCGAAAAGACGTTGGATCCGAAACAGATGGTCTATCGCTACGAATGGTACGACTATACGTCAGCAGCCCTTCGCAAACACAACCTGGACCCGGCAGCCCGCGTGCGTAACACCGATATCCAGGTCGACCCTGACGAAGTGATCATGATATCCAAAGACACGGCCTACATCACCGAGGAAGGCGAGATCGTGAACGAAACCATCACACGACGGCTCAGCGGGCCGTGGGATTTCCTCCACACCCGTATCGTGAATATCTATCCGGACGAAAGTTGCTGGGTGAACGATTTCAACAATGCTTACAACGAACCTTATATGCGTATGTATTTCTCGCATCCGGGCTATGACGATTATCCTGTGGTAGGCGTTTCCTGGGAACAGGCGACAGCATTCTGCGTATGGCGCACCAACCTGTTCAAGGAATCTCTGAACTTCCCCAGCGGACAGGCTCTCGAACCGTTCCGCCTGCCGACCGAAGGCGAATGGGAATATGCGGCCCGTACAGGCAAGAACGAAAACAAATATCCGTGGGCAGGCGACGAGCTGGTGAGCGGAAAAGGTTGCTTCTTGGGCAACTTCAAACCGGGCAAAGGCAACTATACGGAAGACGGTCATCTGATCACTTCGCGTGTCGGCTCTTTCGCTCCGAACGAATTCGGCCTCTATGACATGGCCGGCAACGTGGCGGAATGGACATCGACTTCTTATTCCGAATCCGGACCGAGCCAGATGAGCGACATGAATCCGGATCTGCGCTACAATGCCGCGAAGGAAGACCCGTATGCCATGAAGAAGAAGGTCGTACGCGGCGGTTCCTGGAAAGACGTGGCACAGTTTATCCGTTCGGATATGCGCACCTTCGAATACCAGAACGAAACGCGTTCATACATCGGTTTCCGTTGCGCCCGTACACAAATCGGTTTTTCGAGAGCAAAAGGTAAAAAATAACGCAGGGGCGGAGTTCGCCCGCCCTCTCTAATTAACGAATATACATTATATCATGGGAAAATATAGAAGATATAAAAACAGAGTAGAAATGTACCTCGCCAGTGAAAAAGGCAAGCGGGTACTGAATTTCTGTTATAGCTGGGGAGCCTCCATCGTTATTATAGGCGCCTTGTTCAAGTTGTTACACTTGCCGTATGGTAACCAGATCCTGTTTGTGGCCATGACGGTAGAAGCATTGGTATTCTTTATCTCCGCTTTTGAAAAGCCATTCAACGAATATCACTGGGAAGAAGTGTTCCCGGTTTTGAAATCGAAGAACCCGCTCGACCGTCCGGATTTCGCCAACACGCCTATGTCCAATCTGGTCAATTCGCCTGAGAATACGACCGACGACGAGGTTGCTGGCGGATTGAATATCAACTTAGGCGGCAAGCAGGCTACCGGACTGGGCAATCTCGGCCTGGATGTGAGCGAAGAAGATACGAAAAACCTTTCCGACAGTATCAAGAAACTGAGCGCCGCCGCCGAACAGATCTCCAAGATGGCGGAACTGACGGAAGCGACGCAGAAATATCTGGAACAGCTTTCGGGTATGTCCGAGAATATGGAACGTTTCAGCCAGGTGACGCATTCGCTGACCGACGTTTCCGACACACTTTTGAATTCGTATAAGAGCATTACGGATAATTCGGATGGCATCAACCAGAATTCCCGCGGTTACGTGCAGCAGATGGAAATGCTGAACCGCAACATCTCCGGCTTGAACACGATCTACGAAATACAGTTGAAGAGCATCAGCTCGCAGATCGAATCGATCGAACATATCAACAGTGGCTTGAGCCGCATTCGCGAAATGTATGACGGCTCCGTTGTCGACAGTTCCGTGTTCCGCAACGAAACGGAAAAGATGACGCGACAGTTGGCCGAATTGAACCAGGTATACAGCCGCCTGTTGCAGGCTATGACGGTCAATATGGGGTATCAGCAACCGGCGCAGCCCGCACAACCTGTTTACCAGCAGCAACCGCAGCCGGCACAGCAGCAGAATTACCAGCAGGCCTATCAGCAACCGTACGGATATCAGCAGCAGGCTCCGTATACAAACAACCCAATGAAGTAATCGGATATGGCAGGAATAGCAAATAATCCCAATTCGCCCCGTCAGAAGATGATCAACCTGATGTATCTGGTGTTCATCGCCATGATGGCACTCAACGTGTCGTCGGAGGTACTCGACGGTTTCGAACTGGTGGAAGGCAGCTTGCGTACTTCTATCGATAATACCTCGACCCGTAATGAGATCGTTACAGAGGAACTGAAGGCTTATTATCAGACAAATCCCGAAAAAGTACGTGAATGGTACGAAAAGGGGACAAAGGTGAAGGAGGCTTCCGACAGCCTGTACAATTACGTGCAGGATCTGAAAGTGCGTATCGCGCAGATTGCCGATGGTAAGGATGCCGATGTCAATAATATCGATCATAAGGACGACCTCGAAGCGGCTTCCCGCGTGATGCTGTCTCCCGTTTCGGGCGAAGGCAAGAAATTGCGCCAGAGCATCGAAAAATACCGGACACTGATGGGCGAGATGGTGGAAGACTCGGCCAAGACGCGCATCATCGAAGCCAGCCTGTCGACAACGCCGCCTCACAAGGCCGGTATCAATACTCGCACTTGGGAAGAGGCTTTGTTCGAGAATATGCCGGTGGCGGCGGCTGTTACCTTGCTGACGAAATTGCAAAGCGATATCCGCTATGCCGAAGGTGAAGTGTTGTCCAACCTGCTGAGCAGCGTCGACATGCGCGACTATCGTGTGAACCAGATCACGGCACAGGTGATTCCGGAAAGCCAGATCGTCATGCGCGGCAGCCAGTACAAGGCCAATATCGTCTTATCGGCTGTCGACTCGACGAAACGTCCGACCGTCTATGTGAACGGCAAGGAATTGCCTTATGATGCAAACGGCATGTTTACGGCTGTAGCCGGTACTCCGGGCACTTATCCGGTCAAAGGATATATCGAAATGCCGGGCAGCGACGGCAGCGTGATGCGCCGCGAGTTCGAAAGCGAATACTTCGTGACGGAACCGAGTGCGACGGTAGCGCCGATGCTGATGAATGTGTTGTATGCCGGAATCGCCAACCCGATCCGTATCGCCGTGCCGGGTGTGCCCAGCGGCAACGTGACGGCAACGATGACGAACGGGACACTGGTCCGCAAAGGCGACCAATGGGAAGCCCGTCCGACAACGGTTGGAACAGACGCCATCATTTCCGTCCATGCTAAAATGGCGGATGGGCGCAGCGTCGAGATGGCGAAAACGACTTTCCGCGTACGTGCCCTGCCCGACCCGATGCCTTTTATCGAATATAAGGACCAGAACGGCAATATGCGCAAGTTCCGTGGCGGTCAGTTCTCCAAACGCAATTTGGTGGAAGCCGACGGCATCCAGGCGGCTATCGACGACGACCTGCTGAACGTGCCGTTCAAGGTGTTGAGTTTCGAGCTGACTTTCTACGATTCGATGGGCAACATCATTCCGGAAGTCACGCAAGGCAACCAGTTCTCGCAGCGTCAGAAAGATTATATCCGCCGTCTGGCAAGAGGCAAACGCTTCTACATTACGCATGTGAAAGTATTAGGTCCGGACAATAAGGAACGTATCATTCCGACCGTCGAAGTAATCGTCAATTAACATAACGTAGGGACGAGGTCTGCTCGTCCCGTAATGTATAAAGATATATGAAACGTTTATATTACATAGCAACCCTCGCCATCGCCCTGTTCGCCTCCCTCCCCATACAGGCACAGGAAGAGGCCGGCAATACACAGCAACAGCAGCAGAGACGTCGCGGTCCCGAAGCAAGCCGTGGCGCCCGTGAAGAAGAGAAGAAAGAGAACGGCATGCCCGAACTGACCGTCCGAGCACAGGATATGAACGAGCGAATGACGCAGCATATCGGCAACGCTCGCTGGATGCGTGTCATCTACCGCCAGATCGACCTTACGAAAGAACAGAATGCTCCTCTATACTATCCCACCCAACCGATGAACGGGCAGATGAACTTGTTCTCGATCATCTTCCAGCTGGTATGCGAAGGCAAGTTGTCCGCCTATGAATACCTGGACGGTTACGAGGATTTCAGCGACAACCGCAAGCTCGACTTGAAAGTCATGCTGGACCGTTGCCGTATCTTCTACGAAGAGACGCCAGGCAAAGACAACGAACCTGCCGGTTTCGTCGTGAACGAAAGCGATATTCCTTCCGGCGATGTCCGCTCCTATTACATAAAGGAAGCGTGGTATTTCGACCAGAACAACTCCGTATTCGATGTCAAGACATTGGCGATCTGTCCGATTCTGACAATCGTGGACGATATGGGACAGAACACCATGCCGATGTTCTGGATTCCTTATGAAAATTTGCGTCCCTATATCAATACCGCCTATATCATGACGTCCAACATCAACAACGCCATGACTTTCACGCTCGACGACTATTTCCGTCGCCGGATGTTCCAGGGCGATATCTTCAAGACGCAGAATCTGATGAACCAACCTCTGCAAGCCTACTGCCCGACACCCGATTCGATGAAACGCGAGCAGGAACGTATCGAGAACCAGCTGATTACTTTCGAAAAATCTCTCTATCTGCAACCGGACACAGCTCAGTTGGCAGCTGATACAAAAGGCAAGAAATCTAAAAACGCAACCGTTTCCGCCCGTGGCAGAAAGACGGAAGCCGCAAAAGAGAGCAAACAAAAAGAGGTCAAAATCAAAGCTCCAAAAGCCCAGAAAAGCGCTCCGGTCCGCAGCGTACGCCGTCGCCGGTAATTACCTCTACAATATCCAAAACATAAAAGAGGCGTAGATTAGTGATGACTCGAATGACATCTGCTAATCTACGCCTCTTTTATGTTTCGTCGAAGAGGGATTACAACTTATGTATCACCTTCATCAACTGATCTCCCAAGCCGATTGTGTAGCCTTGTGAAACGAACACTACACGGTTGAAAGTGTCGGCAATGATGAAGATTGGCAGTGTGTTGGCGTTCTGCAACTTCATAGCTGCGGCGATCTCCTTCTGAATTGTTTTGTCGATATCTATGCCATATGTGATGGTAGTTGGCAACTCTCCGAACTCCTTCGGATCGAAGTTCTGGAAGCCTTTTTCATCGGGGAACAACAAAACCATGCCGCGGCCCCATTCTTCAAGGTCCTTCTTTACGGCAGCGATGTCACGCATGGCATGGTTGGTCGGTTCCTGGCGCGCTCCGAGGACAGCGACAACATAATAGCCGCGGCCGGTGGTAGCCAACAGACTCGTTTCCTCGCCGTTATCAGCCCGTTTGAATTTGTTTTCGGAGTTGAAGTTGCCGATGACTTGTACATCGTCCTGGCTCTCACGCATCTCCAGTTTGATATCACTCGTCTTGCCTGGTTCTACGTTGAAGAAAGACATTTCGGCCAGTACGCTACCGTTTGCCATACGTGTTCCGGTTACCAGCATATAATGGCCCTCATCCATAGAAAGCGGCTTTTTCAACAGAGCACTCCAAGTATCACCGCCCCCCATATCCACATCGCCCGATTCGAAGTTAAGTGTCTGCAACTTGCCGGTCGGCAACACTTTCGCAATCGTGAAATGACTGTAATATTTCGGGTCCTGCAATGCTTTGATCGGCTGGTAAGAAGCGACGACCTTACCTTGCTTGGCAACCGTCTGCTCGGCAGCTTCGAAGTCTACATCCACCCAGTTCAGACCTTTCGCATATTGCACTTTTCCCGCCACTGGTTCGATACGTGCCGGAATACCGATGCTACGACATACAGCGACGAAGAATATATCGCGGGAACCTTTATCGGCCACGCGCGATTTCCATACGCCCATCGGCATAATCGGAATGCGTTGCGGATTCAGGCTGTCATTGATACTGATATTTTCCTTCACCCAGTCTACAATTAATTGCGGATCAGCTTTAGCCTTCTTCACTAATGCCGAATCGACGTTGGCGGCGAAGAACTTCCTGTACGGCGTCAGGAACTCGTTTGCCACACGCGGATTGAGGATATATTCGGTAAACAGGGAACTTTGCACAGCCTGGGCATTGTTCAGATGGTCCGCTAACACGGAGGCCGGCGTATCACGCAGGTCCTTGGCAGAGATAACATTCAGCAAATCCATCGCCATCGGACGTTTGTCGGCAGGCGCATCGCGAAGGAACTTCTCGATCTCACGCCAGTTTCCCCGGCTGCCGATCATGAAATCGGCTGTTTTCAGCGGGTCGATACCTAATTCTTTGGCAAGTGCTTCCGCTTTCTCTTCCGTATAAAAAGTGCCCACATATTTATTACGGATCACATCCTCTTCGTGCAAACGCTTGGCGTTGGCCTCTTTCTGTTCGTCCGTCACGCAGGCGGCAATGGAACCGTCTACCGGAGGAATGACATCAAGCGTGACGGTTTCGATGTCACCCGGTTTCTTGTCGAGAGTGATTGTCACGTTATTGTCTTTTCCGAACGACACCTTGCTATATCCGAACTTGCCGTCCTTAGTCGCCCATACCAGCATATCACCTTTACCGGCGGAAAGGAATGCCTTCCCTTCTGCATCCGCCTTCTTATTGGCTACGGAATAGAACTCGGCATAGTTATATATTTTGAACTCGACATCGGCTCCGGCAGCCGGCTGGCCGTTTTCATCCACAATGGTGATCGTTGCTTTGGCCGTCGGGGCATAATTGTCGATCACGTTGATCTCGGTGTAACCGTCGGTTACGTCCATGACTTCTTCCGGTCCGTTGTATTTGCCGAATACTTTCGTGTGCATCAGCATACCACGGTAAGCCGGTCCGTTGAACCACCCCAAGTTAAGTACCGGTTCCGGTTCACAGGCTCCGAGGAAATACCATTTACCGTTTACCCAAGCTTCCACCCAAGCATGGTTGTCGTCGGTATGCGCCCAACGCGGCGTATAGACCTGACGGGCCGGTATGCCGACCGAACGAAGGGCGGCTACGGTAAACGTCGACTCTTCGCCACAACGCCCGTAAGCGGTCTTCACGGATGCCAAAGGCGAACTCGTCCGGGCATCCGACGGCGTATAGATCACTTTCTCGTGGCACCAATGGTTCACTTCCAGCACGGCGTCATACAAGGACAAGCCCTTCACCCGGTCTTTCAATTCTTCATAAAAGACCATGCGGCTCTCGTCCAGATTCTCGTTGTTGACCCGCACGGGAAGTACGAAATGGCGGAAGATGTCTTCCGGTATGCTGTCTCCCCAAGGCATTTCCACCCGTGCACGAAACGAACTGCGGATATTGTCGAGATACAGTTGCCCGTCATAATCCGTGATATCTCCGATCGGCATATAGGCATACAAGAAAGTAAGCGCCTCTTTTTCGTCGGACGTCATCTTTTGGTTAAAGACTGAAAAAAGGTTTCCGTCCGGCAGAGCGGCCTGCTTTGCCCGGAAGTCATTCTCCACTTCGGCGCGGAACGTATCGTCCGAAATGAAATGTTGCTGCCTATTGCACGAAGTTCCCGCGAGGAGAACGAACAATAGTAGGAATAGATTTGTTTTAATCATAGCGTTAATTTTATCAGCACAAATATAGTGAATATATTTATTAGTCAGTAGATAACCTTGTCTTTTAAGTGTTAAGCTGTTGTGCATATCGTTATTTTTTCTTTACTTTGAAGTGACAAAGTATAGAGTAAACCGTTATTATCAGCCTATGTTCCACGAATTACAAATCTTCGAGAATCCGGAAGCAATCCTGTTGGTTGCTTCGATTATCTTTTTCTTCAGTATTATTGCCGGTAAAGCCGGTTTCCGTTTCGGCCTTCCCGCCTTGCTTCTCTTTTTAGGTGTCGGAATGCTGTTCGGCAGCGACGGCTTAGGCATTCAGTTCAGCAATCCCAGTGCAGCACAGTTCATAGGTATGTTGGCGTTGAGTATCATCCTGTTTTCCGGTGGTATGGATACTAAAATGTCCGAGATCAAGCCGATAGCCACGGAAGGAGTTGTCCTTGCAACAGTGGGAGTATTGTTAACGACGCTTATAACGGGAGGTTTTATCTATTATGTATTTTTGTGGTCTACAGGTTATGAAACGCTTACGGTAGCCGAATCTATGCTGATGGCGGCAGTGATGTCGTCTACAGACTCTGCTTCCGTCTTTTCCATCCTTAGGAGCAAAGGGGTTTATTTGAAACAACGCCTGCGTCCGACCCTCGAATTGGAGAGCGGTAGCAACGACCCGATGGCATATATGCTTACCTTGCTTATTATCGCTTATATACAGGTCGGGGGTATGAACTTGCAGGAAGCTGTCCTGCAATTGCTCGTCCAGCTATCCGTCGGTGCGATAGCCGGTTTCCTGTTAGGTAAGCTGGCCGTTCTGATGATCAACAAGATCAATATGGACAACGAGTCTTTATATCCGATCTTATTGTTGACAACTGCTTTCTTCACTTTCTCGGCGACTACTTTATGTAAAGGGAACGGCTATCTGGCCGTGTACATTGCCGGCCTGGTCGTGGGGAACGCTAAGATTGTGCATAAAAAGAGTATGGGAACTTTCTTCGACGGTTTTGCCTGGCTGTGGCAGATCGTCATGTTCCTCACGTTAGGTCTGTTGGTGAACCCGCACGAGTTGCTGCCAGTCGCTCCAGTAGGCCTTTTAGTGGGAGTATTTATGATACTGATAGCTCGTCCAGCAACGATTTTCCTGTGTTTGCTTCCATTTAAAAACTTTACAACAAAAGGAAAGCTATATATCTCGTGGGTGGGACTTCGTGGAGCAGTTCCGATAATCTTCGCAACTTATCCTTGGATTGCCGGAGTCGATCATGGAGGCATGATCTTTAATATCGTGTTTTTCATCACGATCCTTTCCCTATTGATACAAGGAACAACCGTAACACAGGCTGCCAAATGGCTCGGACTTGTCGACAAGCCGGAGCGAAAAGATGTGTTCGGTATCGAATTGCCGGAAGATATTAAGAGTGCCATGAGTGAAATAGACATCACTCCTGCTGTCCTTTCTCATGGAAACAAATTGATGCAACTCACCTTGCCCGACCACACCCTTGCCGTTATGGTGAAAAGAGACGGACATTATTTCATCCCGAAAGGCAACACGGAGCTGAAAGAAAATGACAAACTTTTGATGATTTCCGATAACGACGAGGCCTTGTTACAGGCATACGATTCGTTAGGGGTGAAAAACTATACGATGAAAAAGAACTGAAGGATTCTCAATCAGGGCTGCTTCGATGCTACAATGGAATCACGTAACACCAACAGCCCTTCCGGTCCCATGTTGAACAGTAAATCCACAATACTCATATTCGGAAGAAATCCGTGCTTGCCCTGAAAAACCTGATAATAGGGTTTCGGGGAGAAGGACGGATCTTCTCCTTCATGTTTCGGCCGGATGATCTCACGGAAATCGTTCGGCACTTCGGACTGGTATTCTTCCGTATAAATAACATTCGGATGCAGGTCAAGCAGGCGACAGATCAACTGACGCAATTCCTCATTGTAATCGAATAGGAACTCATATTTTTTCTCGTAAAAAGGAGCGAAGTCCTCTTCGTAATATTCGAAAAACGGACTCATATTATAAGCCGAAACCAAAGCATTCCAATGCAGGTGACGCCAGTTCCCATGATCGGAGATACGGATGTCCTTGGTCGGACACTTCAACGTGTCCGGCTTCACGATGGGGATAGATAAAGCTAACGGACCGTTGGCGGCGGCAATGGTACAACGGTTCCGGAAGGTTTGCTTGAGGTAGTTTTCAGCTGTTTCCAAGTGTACTTCCGGATATTGGAACAGTTTGCAATATTGCTGGACCGGCCCCAAATAGGTAGTAGAAATATAAACGGGTTGCATCATTCAGTTTACGGGTTTAAAGATTCGTTGTTTGTCACGGCTGAACCAACATAACCAGGCATTTCCGATGATATGGTCACGCGGAACAAAGCCTAAATGGCGGGAATCGACCGATTCGTTTACATTGTCGGAAAGCATCCAGTAATAATCTTGTTCGAAGAAGAAAAACGCAGTTTCCCTTCCATCTAAATATAGCTTTCCGTCACGAAAAACAGCCTTTTCTCCGGCCTCGGCCAATATCGCTTCCTTGCAAGCGACAAGGGCAGCTTCATCCAGGCGGTATGCCCGGCCTTTACGGGGAACAACCAGCTTGTACGGAGCAGACTGATTCCGGATAAAATGAATATTCATCTCTTCCGTCAGTTCTTCACGCAATTGATATTCTTCGAAAGAAGTCAGGGAAAAAGAAAAACCGAACGTCTCGCTCTTCCAGTTCCGCACAGGTATGCTCAACTTTTGCAGCGCTTTCAGGAAATCGGCGGCACTCTTCTGGGTAATGAAACAGGTGTTAAGCGCACGAGGAGAGTGAGGTAGCAGCTTCCCGTTCACCTCATACCCGTCGCCACTCACCAAGATAGTATCCCCAGGCATACCGATACAACGGCTCAATAACAATGGGTTACTCACCGTGTCTTTCAGGAGCGGACTGGTAAACAGCACGACCTTGTTCCGTCCCGGATTTCCTTCAAGCGGCAATTTATTTACCAAGATATAATCGCCTTGATGCAATGCATCTTCCATCGCACTCGTTGATATCCGGTAAGATTCGATACAGAAACGGCGGACAGGTATAACAATGAGAAAGGCGATAACAATCGTTACCACCCAACTCACGTAGAGGCGACTTTTACGTCCACCCGCCCCGTTTATGTTATTATGAATCTTTTTCCCCATAGAAATTTGCTTAATCCGGGTGTACCCAACGGAACATACGGTTCCAGCGAATACCGCCGTCAAACAAGCTACGATCCTTATCCAGTGACAGCCAGATCATGATCGGCTTACCTACGATATGGTCTTCCGGCACGAAACCCCAGGAACGGCTGTCGGCACTGTTGTGGCGGTTGTCACCCATCATCCAGTAATAATCGTATTTGAACGTATAGGTCGTTTCCGGCTTGCCGTTGATGTAAACCTTACTATCCTTTACTTCCAATTTATTATGTTCATAATTGACGATACAGCGTTTATAAAGGGCTATATTACGTTCCGTCAACGGGATCGTGGTTCCCTTCTTCGGGATCCATAGTGGTCCGTAATTGTCACGACTCCATCCGGTCTGGTAGTCAACCGGATAATAGGAATCGGTTCCTACGGGATCCGGTTCGAGAACCACACGTTTCACGACCGGAAGTTTTTTAGCTACTTCCAATGTCTTTTGAGTCAGCGGGAAATGGTAAATCGGGTTATACTGCCCGTTGGCATTCGGCTGAATATTCAACATAGACATATATTGGGGATTATAGCTTCCATCGATCAATACACGGTCGGCTTTGCTGACATCCAGTAAACGGAACTGCTCCTCACTCAACATGGAGCCATCCGTCTCGACGAAGTAGTTAAGCTGCATCTTTTCCGGATTCTTGGCTGCAACACCATCGATGTAGACCTGGTTGTCACGAATCTCGATCGTGTCGCCCGGCATACCGATACACCGTTTGACATAATTCTCTCGTTTATCAACAGGGCGATAGATCACATCACCGAAATCCGCTTTATTCAACAGGATGGCTTCCCGTCCGTATTGTTCTACCAAATGATAATAATCCGGATTCTGAACTTTTAGTGCAACCGTATCGCCGGCAGGGAAGTTGAACACCACAATATCATTCCGTTTCACATGACCGAGGCCTTTCACCCGTTTGTAGTCCCATTCCGGCCAGTCCAAATATGACTTGCAGTTGAAGAAGGGTAATGTGTTTTGTACCAGTGGGAAAGCGACCGGCGTATTCGGCACGCGCGGTCCATAGCTGAGCTTACTCACAAACAGATAGTCACCCACTAACAAGGACTTCTCCAGCGAGGAACTGGGAATCTGGTAATTCTGGAAAATAAAGATATTGATGAAATAGACGGCAACCAATGCAAACAGGATATCATCCACCCATTCCAACACATTGCGTACCTGCGGATTCTTGGTACGTTTCCAGGCTCCCCAAGGGATATACCCGGTCAGAAAAATATCGACAAGGACAATCAGGCCCAACAACAACCAGGCATTCTGCATCCAAAGCGTGAAAAGCAGGTAGAGAACGGCTGCTATGCTGAATTTAATCCATTGTTTCTTGGAAAACTTCTTCATTTGTTTCTGTTATTAATTAAAATTTAAGCATATCATCCATTCCGAGGAAACCTTTCTTTCCAGCAGTAAATTCGGCGGCAATAACAGCGCCCAAGGCAAATCCGGCACGACTCTTCGCATCGTGCTTGATGCTGATCGTGTCGACATCCGACTCGTATGTGATTTCGTGGATACCCGGAACTTCTCCTTCACGAATGGCATGGATAGGTATATCGGTTGTTTTCTCAGCCGTTTCCAAAGTCCAGCGGTCTTTACGGTCCACGTTTTCAATGATTCCTTCCGCCAGTGTGATAGCTGTTCCGCTAGGAGCATCCAATTTATGGATATGGTGGGTTTCCATCATTTTGATATCGTAAGCGGAGAAATTATTCATAATCTTTGCCAGATATTTGTTGATAGCGAAGAATATATTTACACCGATGCTGAAATTGGAGGCATAGAAAAAAGTTTTACCCTCTTTTTCGCACATATCTTTGACTTGCCCAATCTTGTCAAGCCATCCTGTCGTACCGGAAACAACCGGAATGCCTGCTGCAAAACATTGCATATAATTGTTGAATGCTGTAGCCGGAGTCGTAAACTCGATCGCGACGTCAGCACTCTTGAATTTGTCGGAGTGTATTTCTTCAGGGTTATTGATATCTACGATAGACACGATTTGGTGTCCTCTTCCAAGTGCTATCTGCTCGATAGTTTTTCCCATCTTTCCGTAACCGATAAGTGCAATCTTCATACTTATATATTTAACTTTCAATTTTAATTTTTCAACTTTCAACTGATAACGTGCTGCAAATATAAAGAATAATGCTTAGATTTGGGACATAAATCTTAACTCTGAAAAAAGATGGAACGTTTATTACATTATGTTTGGAAATACAAACTTTACACGGCCACACCATTGATAACAACAGAGGGACGTCCCGTCCAGGTAATCGATCCCGGAATGCAGAATACGGATGCAGGTCCCGATTTTTTCAATGCGAAGATCAAAATAGACGGAACGCTATGGGTAGGAAGTGTCGAAATTCATGATAAATCTTCTGACTGGCTGCTCCATCATCATGATACGGATAAGGCATACGACTGTGTAATCCTTCACATTATAGGCTTTAATGATTTCCAGCCAGTTCGAACGAACGGAAACCCGATTCCACAAATGCTCCTGACTGTTCCGGAAAATATTCTCCGCAGTATAGACTGGCTGCTTTACCGGGAGGCGGCTCTTCCGTGCCTCGATCACATAACCGGGATCGCTCCTTTGCATATAGCCTGTTGGATGGAAGCCTTGCTAAGCGAGCGGCTGGAACGGAAAACACATGACATATTCCTCCTTTTGGATGCGTATCAGACAGACTGGAATGAAGTTTTTTATATTACTTTAACCCGAAACTTCGGCTTTGGTGTGAATAATGATGCTTTTGAAAGGCTGGCAAAGAGCTTGCCGCTTCGTTGCATTCAAAAACAGCGGAACAGCCATTCGCAGATAGAAGCAATGCTTTTCGGACAGGCAGGAATGTTAGAGGAGGAAAACGACGATCATTACTACCGCTTGTTGCAACGGGAATACGATTTTTTACGCCATAAGTTCGGCCTGTCACCAATGGAAGATTTCGTATTTAAGAACCTACGGACACGGCCTGTCAACTTTCCGTACCTGAAAGTGGCACAGTTAGCCGCACTTTGGGTACGGTACGACACTCTGTTTTCTGCCATTCTTGAAGCCAGGAGCACTGGAGAGATCAAAAAGTATTTCAGGATTCCTCCATCCGGTTATTGGGAGACACATTATCATTTCCGGTATGCTTCTCCCCGAAAGGAAAAGACCATAGGCGAAAACGCCCTGAACATCCTACTGATAAACACGGTCGTTCCGATGCTCTTTGCCTACGGCCTACATAACAAACGTCCCGAATATTGCGAACGTGCTACCCGCCTTTTAGAAAGTATTCCTCCGGAAAAGAACACTATCGTCACCACCTTCTACAACGCCGGTATCACCGTCCGCCACGCTGGCGACAGCCAGGCTTTGATCCAATTAAAACGCGAATATTGCGAAAAGAAGAAATGTTTGTATTGCAGGATCGGGTTCAGGATGTTAAAAACGACAATCGGACAAAAGTCCGTTTAAATGCAAAGATTGATTAATGGCAGGATACCCTACTAATTTTCACCGGATTTTTCCCTATTTTTGCACGTGTTTGTCGAATGTATTTGAAATAGACATAAATGGATACTAAATATATACGAAATTCATTCCGCTTGTTGTATGGAATGCTGCTGTTGACTGTCATTTATTCGTGTGCCAATATCGGTAGTCCGAACGGAGGACCCTATGATGAAACACCTCCCAAATTCGTAAGCAGTACACCGGTCCCAAATCAGATTAATTATACAGGTAAAAAGATAGAAATCCTCTTTGACGAGCTGATCCAGATCGAGAAACCTTCGGAGAACGTGATTATCACTCCGCCCCAGATGGAACTACCGGTTATCCGCTCTGCCGGAAAGAAGGCGGTGATCGAATTGAAAGACACGTTGAAACCTAACACGACCTACACGATCGACTTCACCAATTCCATCTCCGACAATAATGAGAAAAACGTGTTCGAAAACTTCTCTTTCGCTTTCTCTACCGGAGACATCATCGACACACTCGAAGTTTCGGGAGTCTTGCTGAATGCCGAGAATCTAGAACCGATGCCAGGCATTACGATCGGCCTGCACAACAATTTGGAAGATTCCGCATTCGTGAAACTCCCGTTCGTCCGTACTTCCCGTACGAATGACAAAGGGCAGTTCACGATTCGTAATATCACTCCTGGAACCTATCATATTTTTGCCTTAAACGATGTGAACCGCGACTATAAATTCGACCAACCCGGCGAAGACATCGCTTTCTTGGATTCCGTCATCGTCCCTTCCTTCGAACTGACGACCCGGCAGGATACGACCTGGAAAGACAGCCTGACGATCGATACGATCCGGACGGTCGGTTACACCCGTTTCTTCCCGGACAACATCGAACTCCGCCTGTTCAAGGAGAAATTCGAACGCCAGTATATGGTAAAGCCCGAACGCCCGGACGAGAAATACTTTACGCTGCGTTTCAATACGAAGCTGGACACCGTACCGGTGCCTGTCCCCATCAATTTCACCCCGGAAGACAGTACCTGGTATTTTGTGCAGCAGACGGAAGGCGGCACGGCCGTTAACTACTGGCTTGCCGATTCGACCGTCTGGAAGCAGGACACTCTGCAGGTGCAGGTCTCCTATCCGAAGAGCGACTCCCTGAACATCCTGCGCCCGCAAACCGACACGGTCCAACTGGTATTGCGCCGCCGTCCGGCAGAAAAGAAAAAGAAGAAAAAGAAAGACGAACCCGATCCGATCGTGTTCTTAGGCATGCAAGTAGACGCTCCCAGTTCGATGGACTTGTTCGATACGATATCCGTAACCTTCAACGAACCGGTATTGGATATCAACAAAGAGATGTTCTTCCTCGACCAAAAGATCGATACCGTTTGGAATACGGTAGATTTCGACTTCTTCCCCGATTCGACTAACAGCCTGAACTATTTTATCAGACGTCCGTGGAAGTATGGGGAAGAATACCGCATCGAAGTGGACTCCGCCGCCATTCACAGCCTTTACGGGAAGTGGAACGACTTCTTTACCGGTGAGTTCAAAATCAAGAAAGAAGACGAATACGGCCATCTCTATCTCAATATCAACGGTGTGGACACGACTGCTTTCGTCGAATTGCTCAGTAGTGGAGACGCCCCTGTCCGCAAAGCGAAAGTAAAAGACGGCGGAGTACTCTTTATGGACTTGAAGCCCGATAAGTATTATGCCCGTATCGTGATCGACACAAACAGCAACGGAGTGTGGGATACCGGTAATTATATCGAAAAGCGACAGCCCGAAGAAGTTTATTATTCTCCCAAAATGTACGAGATCATGCAGAACTGGCAGGTCGAAGAGACATGGAATGTCAACTCCACCCCGCTGGCTAAGCAAAAGCCTCTTGAGATAACGAAGAATAAGCCGAAGGAAGCAACCAAGAAGAAAAGAAACTACAAAGATGAAAGTCAACAATCATCGTCAAGGAATAATAGCGGCGGCAACATGGGAATGCCGTTCTGACATCGGCCGCCTGTGGCTGATATTTTTGCTATTGCTATCGGCCGTGTGTGCGAAAGCGCAGGAAATCCCGGTCCGCCACAGGTTCAGCCCCGGCGAGGAAGTGCAGTATGAGTTATACTTCAAATGGGGCCTTCTGATGCCCCGTGCAGGCCACGCCACCCTTTCCATCCGCGACGCGGAATACGAGGGCGAGCCGTCCTATCACTACCGGCTCATCTTCCGTACCTCCGGCATTATCGAGAAGGTCTATAAGATGCGAGATACGATCGATTGCCATTTTACCCCCGACATGCTGCTTCTACGGAGTGAGAAGCGGGTAAACGAGAATGACTATTATCTGATAGACGACATCCGTTTCTCCTACGACCGGAAGAAGATACTCGCTCATTCCCACCGTTATACGCCCACCCGCACGAAGATCGACACGATGCTCGTGACGGAAGACCCACACATGTTCGACATGCTGGGAGCAACGATGTATCTGCGTTCCCTGGACTGGGACAAGATGAAAAGCGGTGAGAGCTTCCCTTTCCAGGTGGCGATCGGGCGCGAACGCATCAACATCAGTTTCCGCTATACCGGGCAGCAGATCGTGGAACGGAGTGAGACGTTGAAGTACAGGACCCGCCATTTCTATATCGACATCTACGACGACGCCTTTACCCAAAGCAAGGAAGCCGCCGAGATCTGGATCGGCGACGACGAGAACCATATCCCGATCAAGATACGCGCCAAGCTGAAGATCGGTGCGGCCGAAGTCTATTATAAGTCCTCCAAAGGCTTACGCTATCCGCTCACTTCGCGGGTAGAAATCAAGAGACGGTAATTCTTAAGGCTTTACAGGTAAAGAAACCGTGAAGCAGGTTTCCCGGTAAGGTTGCGAAGCCACCGACAATTCGCCGCCATGCATCCGTATGATCTGCCGGGAAAGACTCAACCCGATGCCGCTTCCCGTAGCCTTAGTCGTGAAGAAGGGGACGAAGATATCTTCTATCAGGTCGGAAGGGACGCCGGGACCGTTGTCCGTCACCCGGATAAGCAATTGATTCTTCTCCGCACCGACTTCCATGCGGATCTTTCCGTCCGCCTGCCCTTCGAGTGCCTGCATAGCGTTCTTCAGCAGGTTGATCAAGACTTGTGACAGCAGCTTTTCGTCTGCATGGACCGTTATCTCCGGCTGGAACAGCACGAGGGAGAAACCGATGTCCAGCCGTTGCATATCCGGCAAGTACAAGGTTTGCAGGTTTTGCAGCAGATACGTGAGCGGGAATGGCTTAGGCTCCGGCTGCTTCAGGTAAGCGAACTGCCGGTACGATTCGGTGAAATGCATCAGGGTTTGCCCCTGGCTTTTGATGGTGTCCAGTCCCCGTATCGTCTTGCGGATGGTGACGTCGGTGATCTCCCCGCTGCTTTTCGGCGCGTCTTTCGTCCGGAAATAAGAAAGGAGCGTGCCGGAGAGGGAGACGACCGGAGCGATGGAGTTCATGATTTCGTGTGTCAGGACATGCATCAGCTTATCCCACGATTCATATTCCTTGCGATGCAGTTCGCGGTCGAACGCCTTCCGTTTGTTCTCGGTCATCAACATGTGTATGCGGTTGAAGGCGGCATGCAGGCGACGCTGTTCCCGGCTACCGATGTCTTCGGGGAAATAGAGCATCGATTCGTCGTCCTCGATGGCATCCAGGAAAAGCTGTATCCTCCGGTTCGAAGCGTTGAGATAATAGACAAGGAGACTGATCAGCCACGCTGCGATAAAGAGGGCCACGAAACCCAGTATGACTGCCCGCCCCGTAACGATGCCGGCCACGCCCAAGCCCGCCACCAGTACGATGGCGACCACTTGCAAAAGAATGCGTATGTATAGACGGGCACTGAACATATCGGCGGGGGATCAGAGGTTGAAACGCTTCATCTTATTATACAAAGTCTGCCGGCTCACGCCCAACTGCTCTGCCGCAGCCGTCAGGTTCCCTTCATTCTGGGTGATAGCCGCCAAGATCGCCTGCCGCTCCACCTCTTCTAAATTGGGTACTTCGCTAAAAGAGAGCGCCTTTCCCGGACGGATAAAGAGGTCGGAAGCACGAATCACATTCTTTTCCGCTAGGATCACCGCCTTCTCGATCGTATGCTGCAATTCCCGGATGTTGCCGGGCCAGTCATAGTTCGCGAGCTTCTCCAACGCCTGCGGATGCAGGGTTAGTCCCGGCCGACTGTAAAGGTCTGTATATTTTTTCAGGAAATAATCGACAAACAGGGCGATATCTTCCCGCCGGTTCCGAAGAGGCGGAATCTCGATCTGTATCGTATTGATGCGGTAGAACAGGTCTTCACGGAAAAGCGACTGCGCCACCATCTCCGGCAGGTTGTGGTTCGTGGCGGCAATCAGGCGTATGTCGACCGGAATCTTCCGATTGCTCCCAAGGCGGGTGACCTCGCGGTTCTGCAAGGCTGCCAGGAGCTTGGCTTGCAATCCTAACGGCAGGTTCCCGATCTCGTCGAGAAACAGTGTGCTCCCGTGTGCCGCCTCGAACTTCCCCGGACGGCTCTCGCGTGCATCCGTAAAAGCCCCCCGTTCATGTCCGAACAACTCGCTTTCGAACAGCGATTCACTGACTGCTCCCATATCCACGTTGACCATCTCTCGGCCGCTGCGGAGCGAAAGGCGGTGTATCTCACGTGCTAGCATCTCCTTACCTGTACCGTTCTCTCCGGTGATCAGGACATTGGCGTCTGTCTTAGCTACTTTTGTCACCACTTTGATCAGTTTCATCATCACGGGAGAATGCCCGATAATCATAGCCGGCTCGCTCGGCCTCGCCACTGGATGCACTAGCTGACTGGATTTCCGTTCGTGCAGGGCGGCACGTATCTTCCCGATCAGGCTATCGTTGTCCCAGGGCTTCAATACAAAATCGGCTGCCCCACCCTTCAACGCCCTAACTGCCAACTCGACATCCCCGTAGGCAGTCAGCATGATAACAGGAAGTTCCGGTGCGATCTCCCGTATGCGACGGAGCCAGAAAAGCCCTTCATTACCGGTATTGACTCCGGCAGAGAAATTCATATCCAACAGGACAAGATCAACCGGCCGACTGTCCAGGACCGAAAGGATACTGTTCGGGTTCGAGGCAGTCTCCACCCCTTCGAACTCATCTTCCAGAAGCAGTTCGAGAGAGGTCAGTACGCTTTTGTTATCATCAACGATCAGGATAGTTCCGGCTTGCATAAGATCTTTTTCCGGTAAAGTTATCCGCTTCCCCGTTACCTTGCAAGCGAGCGTCAAAATATTTGACACTTTTGGATTATTATTCTGCACGAACCACTTATCCCTTACCAGACATTCACCTTCCCTCTACGATCCTCTTTCCGGCTATATGGAAAGATCATAAATGGGTAAAACTGGCAGAGAGAAAGCGTAAGTATAATCCTAAAACAGGTTTGACAATCGAGGATTATCATAATCTTTGGCCAATCCCCTACTCGGAAATCGAACGGAATGTATATGCCACGATCGAACAAAATCCGGGATATTAATTCATTTTAAATCTTTAAAGTGTCCGGATGATCTTCTATAAAATCTGGACCAACCGGGAAACGATCTCAAAAGTAGATTCTTTTAAGGCCTATCTCTTCCGCATGGCCCGCAACATGATCTATGATTATTACGAACACAGCCTGATCGAAGAAAACTACCAGCAAAAAGAGCAAAGAAGATCGACCTACGACGATCTGATAGAAGAAGAACTCTACGCCAGGGAGCTATCGCTGCTCATTGACATTGCTGTCGAGAAGATGCCGCCTCAACGCCGGAACATCTTTATTATGAGCCGGAAAGATGGCCTGAGCAATGAAGAAATCGCCCAACGGCTGAATATCAGCAAACGGACAGTAGAAAACCACATGACACAAGCCCTTGCCGAATTGCGGAAGATCGCATATTCCACTTTGCTGCTTTTTTTCTGAAAAAAATGCACTTCCGGCTGTGTGTGCTTCCCCACTCATCCGTTAGCTATAATATAAAGACGAAAAATGGGCAAAAGAAACATACATATATTAATAGAGAAATTTTTCGAGAACGACCTGTCCCCGGAAATACAGAAGAAGTTCCATGCCTGGCTGCTTGACCGGAATTTTCAGGAAGAGAAAGAAAAGGCGATGGTTACTTTATGGGAAGAGAAATCTGCCGTGGCAAACGAATCCACTTTCCAGGAATTATCCCGACTACATAAGCGGATCGAAGCATCCGATCGGATGCTTCACAAGCCAATTGGCTTATATATCAAGAGAATTGCCGCCATACTACTTTTGCCGTTGCTTGGTGCTTTCGGTACCTATTATTATCTGACAAAAGTAAATCCGGTTGTGGAAGAAGCTCAATTGAAAGAATGTTTCGTCGCAAATGGAGAACAGAAACAAGTAAAACTGCCCGATGGGACGAAAGTTTGGTTGAACTCCGGTTCTTTACTGGTCTATGACAAACATTTCAGGGGAAAAAGACGTCTCCTGTTCCTCAACGGGGAAGCCCGCTTCCAAGTCGCCAAAGATCCGACAAAACCCTTTTTGGTCAAAACCGCCCATATGACGGTCAAAGCACTCGGCACCGTATTCAATCTAAACGCTTATTCAGACCAGGATGTTACGATTGCCACGTTGGAAGAAGGGAAAATCCAAGTCTATCCCTGTTTGAAGCAAGACACAAGCCTGATTTTATCGCCAGACGAACAAATCATCTACAATCACCGCCTGGAAACACTGGCACTCAATACTGTCGACGCCGGACGCGTGATGCAATGGACCGACGGGTATCTGATATTCCAGACGGCCTCGTTCGACCAGATCGTAAAGACCATCGAACGTAAATTCGATGTAACGATCAATTACGAGACGGAACGGTTCGCCGGCAGAAGCTTTACAATGAAGTTTAATCCTGACGAGGGCCTGAAACAAGTACTGGAAGTCATGAAAGAGATGATAAAAGGACTGAACTACAAAATAAAAGAGGACAAAGTGTACATAAACTAAAAAAGAGGAGATACTAATATGAAAAAAAGAACCGGGAAGATGACGCCAATCAGATCTCCCCGGCTTGAAATCGAGCAACACCATTCATTCTAACTAATTATCCGGCAGGATAAAAATCATGCATAGTATTTACTTAAATATCTAATTTTACAAAAATATGGAATTAAACCTGAAAACACAACAGAATAAGCTAATTAGTTTATTCCGCGTTTCGTTAATGTTTTTTCTTTTCTTTTTTGTGCAACAGACAGTTGCCAGTAGCCAGTCGATCACACTGCCATCCCACAACATCACAATCAAAGATGCTTTCTCCGAAATAGAGAAACAAACAGGTATGTCGGTCGACTATGATGAGTCGGTCATTAATCTGAATAAACAGGTCAATGCCTCTGTTAACAATAAATCTTTGAATGAAACACTCGCACTGATCCTGAAAGAGAGCGGATGCACATTCGTCATCCGGAACAATCACATCATCATCTCTGCCCAATGACAATTTAGGCCCTATTGCCGGTGCTAATGTGGTAGAAAAAGGCACAACCAACGGGATCATCACAGATATGGACGGCAATTATACCCTCTCGGTTCCCCAGGGAGCGGTGATCCAGTTTTCCTATATCGGATACGTGACCAAAGAGATTACAGTCGATAGCCAGAAGAACATCAACGTGCAGTTGGCGGAAGACGCACAGAAGCTGGACGAAGTCGTCGTCGTCGGTTATGGGACGGCCAAGAAAAGCGACCTAGCCGGGTCTGTTGTCCGTGCCGATCTGGGAACTTTGCAGGAATCACCGAATATCAGCTTGGGTTCGGCATTACAGGGGACGGTTCCCGGACTGAACGTAAGCTCGGTATCTGAAGCCGGTAAAGATCCGGATATGTCTATCCGCGGCCGTACGTCCATCAGTGGCGGTAACAGTCCGTTGATCGTTCTGGACGGCATCATTTTCCGTGGGAACATGGTCGATATCAATATGAACGATGTCGAATCCATCGATATCCTGAAAGATGCAAGCGCCGCCGCCATCTATGGATCGGAAGCCAGCAACGGTGTGATCCTGATCACTTCCAAAACGGGTAAGGTGATGAGTAAACCGACAATCGAATACAGCGGTTCGTTCTCTTACCAGCAACCGACCAACAAAGACATGTATCCCGAAGGACGCGACGGGTTCCTTCGCAAGATCGCAGACCGCTTCCTCGAAGAAAGCCGTATTGGAGACGATATGCTCCAACCGAATCCGAATTGGGATCCGACTTCGCATTTGATGGACCGCAACGCACTGGACGGATATGAAAACGGGACGGAAACCGACTGGTGGAATATGCTGACAAACAAAACCCCTTATATCCAAAATCACAATCTGAGTGTAAGAGGGAAAAACGAATTGAGCAGCTACTTCTTCTCTATGGGTTATACAGATCAGAAGAACCTGGTAATCAACGATACATATAAACGCTACAACATCCGTATCAACATGGATACCAAAATCACGAGCTTCCTGAAAGTAGGTGTACAATCTTTGCAGGGTGCAAAATTCCAAGTGACTTATGCCAGCAACAGCACAGACAGCGGTGAGATCAATGACCTCGGCATTTTCTATACCGATGAAAACGGCGACTATATTCGCGAACCGTATAAAAACTCCCTGAATCCGTTACTGACTATCCAACAGGATGACACCAACAAGCGTTACAATCTGTTCGGAAACTTCTATGCAGACATTGATTTCCCATTTCTGAAAGGATTGAATTACCGTATGAACTTCTCGCAGAACCTGATCGAAAACAAGATTTACAACTTCAACAAATGGGGAGCGAACTTTACAGGTTCCGGTTCAAAAGAGAACAACAGCGAGTATAACTGGACAGTCGACAACATCCTGTCGTATAAAAACAAGTTCGGAAAGCATGCAATCAATGCCACTTTCGTATATGGAGTGGAAAAAAGACAGTACGAGATGACAAAGGCAGGAGCAACCAACTTCTCTAATGATATTCTGGGCTACAACAAACTGGACGCAGGGCAGGCAGACTTGCAAACAGCTAAATCAGGCGCATGGACAGAATCCAGCCTGTACACCATGCTGCGTGCCATCTATACGTTCAACGACAAATATATCGTCACCGGAACAGTCCGCCGCGATGGGTTCTCCGGATTCGGGAAAAACCACAAGTTCGGTGTATTTCCCTCCGCTGCTTTGGCATGGCGTATCAGCGAAGAAGACTTCTTCAAAAATAATGTGGACTGGATGGAGAACCTGAAACTGCGCCTCTCTTATGGCCAAAACGGTAACCGTACGGTAGGACGGTATCAGACAATGGCACAGATGGGAGCCGGAGTTGGCTCCGTTAAAGTGGACGACTCGACTGTCAATGCCGGGTACCTGTTTGGAGATGGCGTAAGCGCCGAACAAATGCAATGGATCAAATCGTTGGCCAACGCCGATTTGAAATGGGAAACGACCAATACGTTCAATATCGCCGCCGATTTCAGTGCTTTAAACAGTCGTATTTTCGGTACTGTTGAATATTACACATCGCAAACGAACAACTTGTTATTCAATATCAATATTCCGCAAATGAACGGTCTGGACAAAATCCCGTCCAATATCGGTAAAATGAGCAACAAAGGTTTTGAAATGACCGTAACAGGAATCCCTATAGAAACAAAAGATTTCTCCTGGGATGTCACATTCAACTTCTCCCGTAACCGCAACAAGGTTAAAAGTATTCTGGGAATCGATGCCGACGGTGACGGACGGGAAGACGACCTGATCTCCGATAAGATATTTATCAACCATCCGTATGGAGTTTGTTATGATTACAACATCATCGGCATGTGGCAGATTGCAGACAAACAGAATGGTCTGATTCCCGACGGATTCGAATATGGGACTTATAAAGTGGAAGATGTTAACAACGATGGTAAATATACCGCCGATAAAGACCGAAAGATAATAGGCTATTCCGATCCTGCTTATCGCTTCAGCATCCAGAACTCATTCCGCTACAAAAATTGGGAATTCAAATTCATGATCAATTCCGTACAAGGAGGAAAAAATTATTATTACGGACAGCCGGGCAAAGACCTTGCCAATCCGGATAATATCTACCAGAACAACCTGTTCAACTTCGATTACTGGACACCGGAAAACCCGAACGCACGTTACCGCCAGTTAGGCTATTATACTCAAGCGCTCGGATACACGTTTTCCCCTTATGTACAACGCAGCTTCGTCCGTTTGCAGGATGTTACATTGTCCTATAATGTACCCGCCTCTTTCCTAAGCAAGTTCAAAGTCAACCGGCTGAAACTGTATGTAACAGGAAAGAACCTCCTTACTTTCACCGACTGGGATGGTTGGGATCCTGAAACAGGAACCGGTCTGAACACGAGCAAGTATCCGGTTATGAGAAGCTATTCTATTGGTCTTAATCTTGAATTTTAATTATATATGAATATGAAATCAATCAAATACGGCATTATGCTTTTAGCGGCATTCGCCTCCTTTTCTTCATGCGACGAGCACGACTTTTTGAAGGAAAAACCTCTGGATTTTTATTCGCCGGAGAATTCAATGGAGACAAGCGCTCATTTCCAATCATCGTTAAACTACCTGTATAACCGTGTAAGATATCAGGTTTGCGAGATGACAATGGACACCCGCTTCGCTTTCTATTATGCAACAGATTTTGCTTTCAACGGAACCGATTACTATAAGCCGGCAAAGTTGAATGATTATAAAAACGTGATGGTACCGACTTTTGCCGTACCTAAAGAGGTTTGGAAAGAATCCTACACGGTCATATCCAATGCCAACGTTATTTTAAACCGTTTAACAAATGCCAGCCAGGTAAATGACGAAGATAAAAAGGTAATCAGAGGAGAAGCTTTGGTGTTCAGAGGGTATGCTTACCGTATGCTAGCCAATCTATTCGGAGGCGTCCCTTTGATTCTGGAAGAAATCACGACTCCTCGCCGCGACTATGTACGGGCAAGCCGGGAAGAAGTTTATAAGCAAATCAAACAAGATCTGGAAGAAGCTGTTTCTTTGCTTCCTAATATCGAATCGGTAAAAGACGGAAAGCTAAGTAAGCAGGTCGCACAACACCTGTTGGCAGAAGTCAACATCTGTTTAGGCTTATATGACGAGGCGATACAAGCGGCAAGTGCCGTAATTGACCATCCGGAAATGGCACTTATGACCAACCGTTTCGGTTCACGTCAGAACGAAGCCGGCGATGTCTATTGGGATCTGTTCCGGCTGAACAACCAAAACAGGGGTAGCGGTAACAAAGAAAGTTTATGGGTGCTGCAATATGATTACCTAAATCCGGGTTCCAACACGGACTACAATGCGTCATTCAGCTTTATCCCTTACTACCAGAATATCAAAATAACGGCTAAAAATGAGGCAGGTGAGGAAGTCAATACAACAGCGTTCTTAGGAGTGACGGATGGCAAATGTGGACGTGGTATCGGCTGGATCCAGCCGACCAGCCATTTCTTCAATGATATTTGGTCCAAAGGTTCGGAAAACGACATCCGGAACTCGGAATACAACATCATCCGCGACGTGCGTATCGATAATCCGGAATCTCCGGCTTTCGGGCAATGGCTGGTAAAAGACGGTTATTACAAACAGCTTGACTCGATCCGCCAGTGGTATCCGCTGATGACAAAGATTTCTCGTGTTAACAACTTCCCCGAAGAATTCTACCAGAAAGACGCAAACGGTAATCCTTTGATGACTCCTTTCGGCGAACATCTGGTAATCAACAGTGCGAACGGCTCCTATAAAGACGTTTACTTGTTCCGCCTTGCCGAAACCTACCTACTGAGAGCGGAAGCGTATGTCAACAAGGGTGACCAGGCAAAAGCGGCAGCCGATGTCAATACGGTTCGTAGTCGTGCAAATGCCGATCCGGCACAACCGGCAGAAGTAAACATCGACTATATCCTGGACGAACGCCTACGCGAGTTGTATTGCGAAGAACTCCGCATGCTGACTTTATGTCGTATGGGTAAACTTGCCGACAGGAACCGAAGATATAACCCTAGAACAGGCATGAGTATAGAGGATTATCATAATCTCTGGCCAATCCCCTACTCGGAAATCGAACGGAATGTATATGCCACGATCGAACAAAATCCGGGATATTAATTCATTTTAAATCTTTAAAGTGTCCGGATGGCATATCTTTGCATCTGGACACTTTTTTGTATAATCTTAAAAATACCATGTATATGCGCACTATTTCTTATCTGATCTCATTCTTGTTGCTGGCCGCGTGCACGGGAACACCCTCAAAAGCACCACTCACCTTGTGGTACGACAAGCCTGCCCAAAACTGGGACGAGGCACTCCCCATCGGGAACGGCCATGCGGGAGCAATGGTTTTCGGAGGAGTTGAGAAAGAACAACTTCAACTGAATGAAAACACGTTATACAGCGGGGAACCGTCAGTCGTTTTCAAAGATGTGAAAATAACACCGGAGATGTTCGACAAAGTTGTCGGGCTGATGAAAGCCGGAAAATACAAGACAGCTTCCGACCTGGTTTGCAAGAACTGGCTGGGACGCCTGCACCAATATTACCAACCGTTCGGAGACCTACATATCCAAAACAACAAGCCGGGAGATGCTGCCGGATACAAACGGGCATTAAACATCTCGGATGCGGTTGCCACAACAGTCTATAAACAAAACGGAGTGAAATACGAACGGGAAGTATTCGCTTCCCATCCGGACAACGTGATCGTCATGCATCTGAAAAGCGATACACCGAATGGCATCGACATCTCGCTCGATTTCACATCACCTCATCCGACAGCCCTGCAAAAAGGGACTGACGACCGTCTGATCCTGCACGGACAGGCTCCCGGCTATGTGGAACGGCGTACATTCGAGCAAATCGAACAATGGGGCGACCAATACAAACACCCTGAACTCTACGATGCGAACGGCAAACGCAAGTTCGACAAACGGATGCTTTACGGCGACGAGATCGGCGGGAAAGGTATGTTTTTCGAAGCCCAGTTGAAACCGGTCTTCCCTAAAGACGGGAAATGTGAGATTACCGACGCTGGTATCCATATATACAACACGGACGAAGTCTATTTCATACTCAGTATGGCAACAAGTTTCAATGGTTTCGACAAAAGTCCGAGCCGGGATGGTATCGATCCTTCGGCCAAAGCAGCCAGCATTCTGGAAAAAGCCCTTTCCTATGACTATCAGACACTGAAACAACGCCATACGGAAGATTACCGTTCCCTTTTCGACCGAGTCGATTTCGAACTGTTTTCCTCTCCCGAACAAAAGGCGATGCCGACCGACAAACGTCTCGAACAGTTTGCCGGAAACGCCGATCCCGACTTGGCAGCTCTCCTGTTCCAATTCGGACGTTACCTGATGATCAGCGGATCACGTCCAGGCGGACAACCTTTGAACTTGCAAGGAATCTGGAACAAAGACACAATTCCAGCCTGGAACTGCGGCTATACGATCAATATCAATACAGAAATGAACTACTGGCCGGCCGAACTCACCAATCTGTCGGAATGCCAGGAACCTCTTTTCCGAATGATCCGGGAACTGTCTGTCTCCGGTGCCGAAACAGCCCGGAATATGTATAACCGCCGTGGTTGGGTGGCCCATCATAACACATCCATCTGGCGAGAGTCCTTGCCGAACGACAACGTGCCGACAGCTTCTTTCTGGCCGATGGTGCAAGGGTGGTTGTGCAGCCACTTATGGGAACACTACCAGTTCACACAGGATGAAACATTCCTGAAAAACGAGGCCTATCCGTTGATGAAAGGGGCCGCCGAGTTCTTTGCCGACTGGCTGATAGACGATGGCAACGGTCATTTGGTGACTCCGGTAGGCGTCTCTCCGGAAAACCGCTTCATCACGGAAGACGGACAAACGGCAGCCATGAGTATGGGACCGACCATGGACATGGCCATTATCCGGGAAACTTTTACCCGCACGATCGCCGCTTCGGAAATGTTCAATCTGGATGAATCGTTTCGCAATGAATTGAAAGATAAATTAGCACGCCTGTTACCCTATCAAATCGGAAAGCGTGGACAACTACAGGAATGGATATATGACTTCAAGGAATGGGAACCTCAACACCGCCATTTCTCCCACTTGTACGGTTTCCATCCGAGCGACCAGATCACACCGGACAAAACACCGGAACTGTTCAATGCAGTCCGCAAAACACTCGAACTGCGGGGCGACTTGGCTTCCGGCTGGTCGATGGGCTGGAAAATAAACTGCTGGGCACGCTTGTTAGACGGCAACCACGCCTACAAGATCATCGCCAACCTGTTCAATCCTGTCGGATTCGGAAACAGTGCACATAGAGGAGGAGGGCTCTTCCGAAACTTACTGTGTGCACACCCTCCTTTCCAAATCGATGGAAATTTCGGCTATACGGCAGGTGTCGTTGAAATGTTATTGCAAAGCCATGCCGGATACATCCATCTGTTGCCTGCTTTGCCCGATGTATGGGCAGAGGGCTCTGTTTCCGGCCTGAAGGCACGGGGCAACTTCGAGATTACGATGAACTGGAAGAATGGAAAATTGACAGAAGCCAATATCCATTCGCTGTCAGGGAAAAGCTGTACACTTCGTGCCAGACAAGCATTCACGGTCAAATCGGACGGTAGAACCATAGCTACATCCACCCCGGTCCGGTCAAACGGTAAAGAATATTTCCAAGCGACATTCGAAACGCAAAAAGATGGAACATATCTAATCACACAATAAACACGAAGAAATGAAACAAGCATTATCATTGATCGGAGTTTCCTTTTTATCTGTTGTCAGTTCACTGGCAGCAGATAAAAAGCCCAATATCATTCTGATTCTTGCCGACGACATGCGAGCTTCAGGAATGAACTTTTTAGGAAAAGAACAAGTCCAAACGCCCAACCTGGATAAATTGGCAGGAGAAAGTACAGTCTTCACCAACGCCCACATCATGGGTGGTACATCCGGAGCCGTCAGTATGCCAAGTCGGGCCATGCTAATGACCGGAAAATATCTTTATAACCTCGAAAAACAGGGAGCAACAATCCCGAATTCGCACACGATGATAGGTGAAACCCTTCAGAAAGCCGGCTATAATACATTCCATACCGGTAAATGGCATAGTAGCTATGAAGCCCTGAACCGTTGCTTTAAAGAAGGGAAAGCCATCTTTTTCGGAGGCATGTGGGATCACTGGAATGTTCCCTTGTACGATTACCATGCAGATATGAATTACGGAAAACGTCGTCCGGTCATCCATAACCAGGCAAAATCGAACAAGGTAGAATATGATATAGGAGAATATATGTATTCAGGAAAGCATTCCGTAGATATTTTCACCCATGAAGCCGTCGAATATATTCAACAACAAAAAGATAAAAACCAGCCGTTCTTCTTGTCGGTAGCCTATATGTCTCCCCATGACCCTCGGAGCATGCCGGATGAATACATGCAGCTTTACGACCAGAGCCAAATACAACTTCCACCCAATTTTATGGAAAAGCACCCGTTCGATAACGGAGAATTAGAAATACGTGACGAAATATTGGCTGCTATTCCCCGCCGTCCGGATGAAATCAAAAAACATATCAGGGAATACTATGCCATGATCTCCCATGTAGACAAACGCGTAGGCAACATTATCCAAACTCTGAAAGATAACGGGTTATATGAAAACACAATCATCATATTTGCAGGAGACAACGGGTTGGCAGTCGGACAACACGGCCTGATGGGGAAACAGAATGTATACGAACATAGCGTCGGCGTCCCTTTGATGATCAAAGCTGCCGCACAGCATACCGGTAAAAAGACCGCAGACCTATGTTACTTGATAGACGTATTCCCAACCCTTTGCGACATGCTCCAACTACCTGTACCCCAATCGGTAGACGGTATCAGTCTACTTTCTTCCTTAGATGGGAAAGAGCCTGTCCGCGACTACCTATATTACAGCTATATGGATAATCAACGCGGCATTTCCGATGGAACCTGGAAGTTGATTGAATATCATGTGAATGGGAAACGCACGACCCAGTTATTCAATCTGAAAAACGATCCTTGGGAGAGGAACGATCTCAGCGGACAAAAGAAATACGAAAAAACAATCCAGCGTCTTCGCGAAAAGATGGCTGAAGAGCAGAAGAGGACAAATGATACATCTGTTTTCTGGAATAATTTCAGTTATTAATTATGTTTTCGCGCACACTCCATGTTTATTTAAAAATAAACTTCTACTTTTGTGGTCTGAACACATTATAAACCATCGATATGGATAAGAAAGTAATAACCTTTGGAGAAATCATGCTTAGACTGGCCACTCCAGACTATCTCCGTTTTTGTCAAAGTGATAAATTGAATGCTACCTTTGGTGGCGGTGAAGCTAATGTTGCCGTATCACTGGCAAACTATGGTATTGCAACCGAGTTTGTAACCCGTTTACCTAAAAACGACATTGCGCGTGCTTGCGTAATGGACCTGCGTAAATACGGTGTAGGGACTTCTCACATCGTTTACGGCGGCGACCGTTTGGGTATCTATTTTCTGGAAACAGGTGCGGTAGCCCGTGCCAGCAAAGTCGTCTATGACCGCGCTCACTCGGCTATCTCCGAAATCCAACCGGGAATGGTAAACTGGGAAGAAGTATTCAAAGATGCATCCTGGTTCCACTGGACAGGCATTACACCGGCCATTTCACAGGGTGCGGCAGATGCTTGCCTCGAAGCTATCCAAGTGGCAAACCGTATGGGTATCCCCGTATCATGCGACCTTAATTACCGCAAAAATCTGTGGAAATATGGCAAAACGGCCTCTGAAGTGATGCCGGAACTGGTTGCAGGTTGTGACGTAATCCTTGGTAACGAAGAGGATGCGGAAAAGGTATTCGGCATTAAACCAGAAGGTTTCGACGTAACAGCCACAAACGGTGAAGTAAACGCTGCCGAATTCGAATCCGTTTGCACACAATTGATGGCTAAATTCCCGCGTGCAAAGAAAGTGATCATCACACTGCGCGGCGCTATCAATGCAAACCACAATACGTGGGGCGGCGTTCTCTATGCCAAAGGCAAACTGTACCAGTCTCGTCGTTACGACATTACTCATATCGTTGACCGTGTAGGTGGTGGAGACTCTTTCATGGGAGGTTTGATCTACGGTCTGCTGACTTATACGACAGACGACCAGAAAGCACTCGATTTCGCTGTCGCTGCATCTTGCTTGAAACACACGATCTACGGCGACTTCAACCAAGTGACAGTCGAAGAAGTTGAAAAGTTGATGAGTGGCGATGCTTCCGGACGAGTTTCAAGATAAGTGACAATTCAATCATAAATTATAATTCAGAAATCATAAATCTTATCATGGCAAGATTCAATAAAATGCAGGTACTCGATGCGATCGTCAGTACAGGGATGGTACCTGTTTACTACAATAAAGATGTAGAAATCGCAAAGCAGGTTGTCAAAGCTTGCTACGAAGGTGGTGTCCGTGCATTCGAATTCACCAATCGCGGTGACTTCGCTCATGAAGTATTTGCCGAACTGATCAAGTTCGCTACAAAAGAATGCCCCGAACTGGTATTAGGCGTCGGATCTATCGTGGATGCCGGAACAGCTTCCCTATACTTGCAATTGGGTGCTAACTTCGTTGTCGGCCCATTGTTCAACCCGGAAATCGCAAAGGTTTGTAACCGTCGCTTGGTCCCATATACACCAGGATGCGGTTCCGTTTCGGAAATCGGTTTCGCCCAAGAAGTAGGTTGTGACCTGTGTAAGATTTTCCCTGCCGGAAACGTAGGCGGACCATCGTTCGTGAAGAACATCAAAGCTCCGATGCCTTGGTCTATGATCATGGCTACAGGCGCCGTAGAACCGACGGAAGAAAATCTGTCGGCCTGGTTTAAAGCTGGCGTGACTTGCGTAGGCATGGGTTCCAAGCTGTTCCCGAAAGAAATGATTGCAGCCGGCAATTGGGAGGCAATATCCACACTTTGCCGCGATGCACTGGCAACTATCAAGAAATATCGTTAAATGATTTCTGAATTATGATTTATGCGCCGATGATAAATCATAATTCAGAAATCTATAAATCATAAATCTAAAATCATAAATCATGAAATCCTTTCTCGATTCCAATTTCCTGCTCCAGTCCGAGACAGCTCAGAAACTGTATCACGAACACGCAGCCAAAATGCCAATCATCGATTATCACTGCCACTTGATCCCGCAACAGATAGCCGACAACTATCAGTTTGCCGACCTGACGGAAATATGGTTGGGTGGTGACCATTATAAATGGCGTGCGATGCGTGCCAACGGCGTACCTGAAACATACATCACAGGGGATAAACCAGCGTATGAAAAATTTGAAAAATGGGCTGAAACCCTGCAGTATGCCATGCGCAACCCTCTATATCACTGGACCCATCTTGAACTGAGCCGTATCTTCGGCATAGACAAGGTTCTGAATCCGTCCACCGCCCGCGAGATATACGACGAATGCACAGCCAAATTGCAAACACCGGAGTTCCGTGCCCAGGCAATCATGGAACGTATGAACGTGGAAGTCGTATGTACGACCGACGATCCGATCGATGATTTGAAATATCATACCCAGATCCGCCAAAGCAGTCTGAAAACCAAAGTGCTTCCTGCCTGGCGACCGGACAAGGCTATGGCAATCGAGAATGTCGATACATATAACGAATATCTGACCAAGTTGGAAGCAGCTGCCGACATGTCGATCCTCAACTTCAAAGACTTGATCGACGCTTTGCAGAAACGTCACGACTTCTTCGCGTCACAAGGCTGCCGCCTGTCCGACCATGGAATACTTACATTCTATGCCGAACCCTATACGGATGCTGAAATCGAGGCCATATTCCTGAAAGCACGTATGAAGAAAGAACTGACAGTCGAAGAAATCGACAAATTCCGTTCTGCCATGTTGTACGAATTTGCGGTTATGGATGCCAAAAGCGACTGGGTACAACAGTTCCACTATGGTGCAACCCGCAACAACAACGTCCGCATGTTTAAGCAATTAGGTCCCGACACAGGCTACGATGCAATTGGAGATGCAGAAGTCGCAGCTCCGCTAGCTCGCTTCCTGAGCCGTTTGGACGAAGAAGGCGTACTGGCAAAGTCTATCTTCTACAACCTAAACCCGCGCGATAACGAACTGCTGATGACAACGATCTACAGCTTTAACGACGGCACGGTTCCGGGCAAGATGCAGTATGGCTCCGGCTGGTGGTTCCTGGATCAGATTCACGGCATGGAAAAGCAGATGAACGCATTGTCCGACTTAGGATTGCTGAGCCGCTTCGTCGGAATGCTCACGGATTCACGCAGTTTCCTATCCTACCCGCGTCATGAATACTTCCGCCGCATCCTGTGTAACATCCTGGGCCGCGAAGTGGAAGACGGTCTACTGCCTGCATCCGAACTGCCGTTCATCGGTAAGATGGTCGAAGATATCAGTTACAATAATGCGAAAGGATATTTCAAGTTCTAAAAGAAACTTTCCTTAATTATAAAGGGCCGCGTCAGCAAAGATTTGACACGGCCCTTGTTTTTTTACCTCTTTCTTTTCGCTTTGGCAGCCGCCTCTTTGGCCTTTTGGGCTTCGCGGCGGGCTTTTTCTTTGGCCTTCAGCTTTTCTTTGTATTCGCGTTCCTTTTGCTTACGTTCTTTTTCCTTTTGCTTCAGGCGTTCCTTATACTCACGTTCTTTCTGCTTACGCAGTTCTTCACGGGCTTTGAGTTTCGCCTTACGGTCGGCTTCGACCTGTTTCAGCTTGGCCTTGCGGTCGCGTTCAAGCTGTTTTTCTCGTTCGGCTTTTGCTTTCAGCAACGCTTCTTCTTCAGCCTTTTGCTTCTTCAGAAGTTCCTCGTTTTCTTTTGCCTTCTTTTCCTGCAATTCTTTTTCGGCTTTCTGTTGAGCTTCAAAAGCTTTACGAGCTTCTTCCTTACGAGCTTCAGCTTCATCGGCTTCGCGCTTGCGGAGTTCTTCGATCTCTTTCAACGTGAGTTCCTTCGGTTGTTCGACAGGAGTGACAACAGCGGAAACGGTGTCGGACGATGCCGGAACAACCGTATCTTTTACAACCGGCTGTACAGAAACAGTATCTACATCCGCCGGAAGGAGCGTTTCTGTTTCACGGACAGTCATTGTATCGACCGCCGGAAGTTCTACCGGAACCGTGTCTTTTACGGCAGGCGGTACAACAACTTCTTCTACAGCCTGCTGCTGGCGTTGTTCTTTCGGGCGGACGGTCTTCTTGACAGGTTCCGGCTTTTCTTCCGGAATATTTTCAGAATCCTGTGCTTCGGCCTCTTCAGCTTTTGCCTCTTCCTCTTTGATCTGTTCGGCAGCCATACGGGCTTTCCAACGAGCGGCCAGTTCAGGAACGGCCTCACCGAAGTTTTCCTGGAAGAATTCGACATATTCCTCAAGCGTCTTTCCCCGCATCAAGGTTTCATAGTTGTCGTCGGAGATCGGAAGAATAGCAACATTTTTGTCCAATGCAGTTGCATAGCCATCCGCTCCGTAGATCATCTTATAATAATGAAAGATCTCATCCAAATTGAAGAAGCCATGAATCGTCAACATGCTCATCGGACCGGCTTCTTCAAAACTCAAATCGAACTCCTTCACCATAAAATTGGCAAAGTTATAGGCGGCAACAGCAAAAAGCAACTGGTTACGATCGAGTGTTCCGGTCGGGAACATTAACAGCATCCGGTAAGACGTGTTAGATTCAGCCGTAAAGACACGTGCCGAGTCGGCTGCCGACAACATACCATCATCCCCCACACCGAAACGCAAGTTCCAACTCATTCCCCTAATACCACCTTGAACCATCATACGCCCACGCAGAACACCTTTCAGCATTTCACCCGCCAGTTCCGTCACATCAGCCGTCGGATATTTCTCAACCAATGCTTTCAAGGCGTTTTTGAAACCTTCAGCATCCCCAGCCTGCACATAGGTCAGCGCCTCGAGGAACATGAACTTAGGCAACAGATCCGCCAACGGATACTTGGCACTGACATCGCGATAATTACGACGAACGGTGACCGTATCTTCCGCCAGGTAACTTGCATAGGTCGCCTGGTAGATCGAATCCTGCACCTTGTCCATCATCCGGATATTATATTCGTAATTCGGATCGGCAATCGCAACCGCATAATCCGATTCAGGGAAAGTCGTAACCAACTTATTCTTATAAGCAGCAGCGAGCGCTTGGTTTCCGGAACGAAGAGCCATCAGATAAACCTGGTAGTAGCTTTCCAAAAGGTGACTATGCTTCGGGAAACGGCGTTCCAGTTCCTCAAAGGCTTCGGTTGCCAACGGGATATCCTCGAGTTTGTCCTTATAAATCATAGCCATGTTATAGAGACCATCTTCTATGATAATATTGGAAGCCTGGATATCTTCGGGTGTCAACGGAAGCTGCTGAATGTAATACTCACGTGTTTTCGGGTCATCGGAAGCAGCAGGTTCCAGTCCGGCCTCGAGCGAATCGGTAGCCAGTTCGCCCACCTCTCCTTCGGAAGCATCCTCAGTTTCGTCTGCCATATTCTCATTGAAAGTGGACATTTCTTTCTTACGTCGACGCCAGTCATCTTCCAGCGCACGTCGTCCCCATTTACGTTGGAAAGCTGCTTTTCCCTGCGATACTGCCTGCGGGTTATAGAAATAGAAACCGGAACCTCCGGATGTCGTCGGTAATGTGATGCCGCCAGTCTCTGTTCCTGGACGGTCGATACCAGTCCCTTTTGCCTCCTGTTCCGCCAGATAAGCTTCTTTCTCGGCCAGGGCCTTAGCTTCCTCCTCCTCTTTCTTCACCTGCTCGATGATTTTGTCGATCACGGCAAGCCGTTCCGACTCCGGCATTTTGGCAAGAGTTTGCAAACTATCCTGCAAATGGACCGCCTCCACATGCACGACCAACTCGTCCAAGATAGCAGACAGCTTGGATACCCGTTCATAGTCTTTATATTCTTTCTGGATGCCGGACAATGCACCGCTGAAATTCGGTTGTGCCTTGACATAGTCGCGCTTCTGGAAATAAAGATCACCCAGTTTGATCTGGCAGATCGCCTTGTCCAAACCGTTCTGTGTGCTTTTCTCCACACCCAGCTCGTAGTTTTTGATGGCATTGACTGTATCTTCACGGCTCATATAGACATTGCCCAACGCATAATAGACCTGATCGAGCAGGTCCTTGTTCTTATCGCTTTTCGCCATCCGTTGCAACATCTTGATCACTTTCTGATAATTGCCGCCAGTAAATACTTCGGTCTGGCGGATACGGGCGGCAAACTCCAGTTCATAAGGAGGATTAGCTTTGATCACCTGTCCGAACATCTGGTAGGCAAGCCCGTTCTGATCCTGTTCGGCATAAATCTGTCCCAACAAATACTTCATCCGGGTACGCTGGCGCCGATTCTTCTCTGCCTTGATCGCCGTCTTGAAATAAGGGACCGCTTCTTCATATTGCTTATTCTTCACCAGGTAGTCGGCATATACCGCCGCATACTGGTTCAGGTTCTTGCGAGGGATACCGTTCGTATTCAGTTTTCCTAAGATATCTTCCGCTTCATAGAACCATTCCATCTCGGAATAGCAGCGGGCCTGCCAAAGACGGGCTTCGGCCACCACTTCTTCATCATGGGCATAATGACGGGCTATGTAAGAGAAAGTGGCAGATGCCTGCAAGAAATCAGCATTATAGAACTGCGCCTGCCCCATCATCAACCAGCACTTTTTGAGGAACGGATTGTATTCTTCCTGTTCCTGCCAGGCACGTTGTTTGGGATCATTGCGCCATCCCGGTTTCTTAGGCGGCTTTGCTTTGATGGAGTGGAGCTTGATCGCTTTATTGCTTTTCTCGATCGCCCGGTCGAAAGGACCTCCGGTTTCGGGCTTGTCTTTCGGTTGCGCACTGATCGGGTACATCAGTATCATGTCGGAATAGCTTTCCTTATAGCTGTTCTGCATGGAAAGCAACGCTTCGTCAAACGATGTTTTTCCGTTGAAATAGATATTATAGCGGGAATTAAAAGCGTGATAGAAGCGACTTGCCTTGGTATTCTTTTTCGTACTGCAAGACCAAAACAAAGAGACAATCAATAATGCGATTATATAGTAGAAACCTTTCTTCATTTCCCCTTTTAACGCTTTAAAACCGCTTTTATTGCTTTCACTATCAAAAAGAAAAGGACTAGGACAAGAATAATAAACGCCCCGGAAGGCACATTCAGAAGATAAGAAAGGACGAGCCCGAACACACATCCCAAGAAACCGATGGCAATACTTCCGAAAATGATCTTCTTGAAGTCTGATGTAAAAAGGTTTACGGTAATCTGAGGCAATGTCAGCAAACTCATCAGGAGCATGATCCCGACCAGACGGATCGAAAGGACGATCGTCACGGCGATACAGCACATCATTACATATTCTATGCACTTGACGGGCACTCCTTGCGTCAGTGCAAAATCCCTATCAAAGGCCACATAAACGATCTCCCGCAGGAAAAGCGAGAAAAGGATAACCAGCAACAACGCCAAAGCGGCTATCCAGATAATATCTCCCGTCGAAACAGTCAGAATATTTCCAAAAAGGTAGGCGGATAGATTCGGTGCATATCCGGGTGTCAGGAAAATAAAGATAACGCCCAATGCCATTCCTAACGACCATATCCCGGCAATAGCAGAGTCTTCACGCACATTCTGTGTCTTGCTCGCCCACTCCACCCCGAATGCGGAGAGCACGGAAAACAACATTGCCATCAAGATCGGATTCATCCCGAGATAGAACCCCAACCCCAATCCACCGAAAGAAGCATGAGTGATACCTCCGCTGATAAAGACAAGCCGCCGCGACACGATATATGTCCCGACGATACCACAAGCGATCGCAGTCAGCAGGCTGCCCAAAAGGGCATGCTGGAAAAAACCATATTGAAGTAAATCCATTTTCTATCCTCTTATATCCTTTTTTATGGTTTCCCGGCAGGAAACTTCTGTTTCATTATAGGGGAACTCCTGTTCCATGCCTATGAAACTGTTGTTCCATGCAAGGGGAACTTTTGTTTCATGGTTATGAAACTTAATGTATGCGCCGCTCCCCGACAATCAGGAACGCTTCGTCCTTCAGCTCATCCGGTAAATTAATAGCACGAAGTTGCAGACTACGCAACCAGCCAGCCACTTCGATCTCCTGCAACGTATAAAGCACATCACGGAACTCGTTCACGGCATCTTCATCGTATGCATCGGCCTCGACTCCCCGAAAACGGTCCAGTTCTTCATCGTCATAATACTCGATTTTTTTGCTGACTGCCGCCAACAGACTGTCGCGTTCACAGGTTTCATGCTGTCCGCAACATTCGTCAGTGACAAGTTCCTGTGCCTCGGGGATTTCAGAAATCTCCCCACGTTCCAGCATCTTCTGCAATTTCCGGTTCCGAAAATAACCGGCAATGGCAGCAACAACACCCAATACGATAATACCTATAACAATATACCACATAATAATTGACAATTAACAATGAGCAATTGACAATGGACTTCCAGACACCGACAACTAATTGTCAATTGCCTATTGTTCATTGTCAATTATAATAAAGCCTGCGGTTCTCAAGTCTCTCCAATAGTGCGGATAACTTTTGCTGACCACCTGCGGGTCAGCTATCTCGATCCCTTCCGGCAACACGAGGGCGGCAGGTGCAAATGCCATCGCCATACGGTGATCTTCGTAGGTCGTGATCACAGGATGCGCTTGCGGTTCACAACGTTCGCTGTTCCATTCCAAAATACTGTTGTTGCTGTCTGTCAGGAGATATCCTAATTTGCGAAGCTCCGTCTTAAGCGCTTCGATGCGGTCGGTTTCTTTTATCTTCAGACTTTGCAGACCGGTAAAACGGAAAGGGATATTCAATAACACACAGGTCACGACAAAGGTTTGAGCCAGGTCCGGCTCGTTTACGAAGTTATAATTCAGTTTTTGGGTCCTATTCCCGTTGTGCTTCAAAACAACGCCCCGGTCCGTGTAAGTCGTACCCACACCAAGCTGTGCAAACAATTTGGCTCCGGCGGCATCTCCCTGCAAACTGTTCTTAAACAGCCCCAGCAATTCAATCTCGGCATTTTTTGACAACGCCATCATGGAATACCAGTAGGAAGCAGCACTCCAATCGGATTCAACGGTAAAGGGTATCGGATGATAATCCTGCGGTCTTACCTTAATGGTCTGCCCGTTCCATTCCGCCTTTACCCCATATTGTTCCATCAGCTGCAATGTCAGGTTGATATAGGGTTTCGAAATGACAACCCCTTCAAGATGCAAGGTCAGCCCGTTCTCCATCAGGGGGGCAATCATCAGCAACGCCGAAATATACTGTGAACTGACCCCACCGGCAAGCGAAATCTCGCCTCCCTGCAGCGCACTTCCGAAAATGCGGAGAGGAGGATATCCCTCCTTCTCCATATATTCCACCCGTGCTCCCAGCGCATTCAGCGCATCCACCAGTATCTTAATCGGCCGGTTCTTCATCCGCTCCGTTCCGGTAATCGTCCACTCGCCCACCACTTTAGACAAAAAAGCCGTCAGGAACCGCATCGCAGTTCCCGCGGCTTTTATATCAAAGTCACGGTCATTCGAATTCAACGCCTTCACCATCACCTCCGTATCATCGCAATCCGACAAATTCCGAATCTCATACGGACTATAGCTCAACGCATTAAGTATCAACGCACGATTACAGATACTCTTGGATGCGGGCAGCTTAACGGAAGCTTTCAGTGAAACAGGAGACTTTATTGTATAATTCATACTTTTGCATTAAAATGGAATACAAAAGTACGGAAATTATTGGGAAGATATCACTAATATTGTCCAGATATCACTATTGTAATAATTTTCCGACAATCATTATTTACACAACAATGCATAAGTACACCACAGCATCGGAGCCTGTCCATGATAGTCGCCAATAATCCGAGGACGGTCATAATAATACTGAAGATCATTCTTCTTTCCAGTACCGACACAAACTTCTTCCACATCTCCGTCCTTATTAATATAAGGGACTAAAGCAATCCATGCTTTTCTAGCTATAGGTCCATACTCTTCAGCATCTAACCATCCCTTCTTCACTCCCATAATCATTGCATAGGTAAACATAGCAGAACCAGATGTTTCAGGCCAACAGTCAGCCTTATCAATCAACTGATTCCACATACCACTTTTATCCTGATAATCTTTTAAACTTTTCATCATCA
>NZ_MNQY01000045.1:75751-84823 GCF_001915675.1 Parabacteroides sp. merdae-related_45_40
CCAAATAGACAACCATTTCTTTCACTGCACGATCCATATATTCACGTTTCCCTGTTGTATGATATGCTTGGGCCTGAAGAATTGTAATCATAAACATATCATCAATCCAAAGACGAGTTTGCCAAGATAGTCCTTTATCCGCCCAGGCTTTTTCCTCTGGGGTTGCATTAGCCGGCAAAGTCCATTGTGTATCAGCATAGGATAAACCCATTTCCAAATATTTCTTATCCTTCGTTATCTTATACAATTCTAACGGGATACAACAGTAAGTCAAAACGATCCTTTAATTGCCCAGCTAATTGTTTATCACCGGTAATTTCCGCATATCTCAGCGCTTCATACCACGTACAAACTTCTGCATAATGGATCCATTTCCCTTTTCCGTACCACATGTGTTTAGATGGAATAAAATTCCGGCTAAGGATAGCTCCAACTTTCTCAGGAGAACAATTTTCTGGTAAATCTTTAAAATAGTTTTTTTGTGCACTTGCTAATTGTACTATAGACATAAACAGACCAACAGTCACAAAGAAATTCACAACACACCTCATTATTTAAATCTATTGCGTAAATTTGACATTATTATACTCTTTCCATCCCGTAAGAATCTTATTTTTATAAGATAATGCAGTTTCTGCATCCTTCAGCCAGTCCCATTGTCCTAAAGGATATCCTCCTTGCATACCTTTCATTTCATCCGTAACGAGATCTATTCGATTCAAAGCAGACCTAATCTGCTCTTCAAGATTTTCATATCGATAAGATTTCCCTTTGGCATATATCCTAAATCCGAAATAGGCAGTGGATACAGCTTCGTAAAGCTGCGCAGTCAAAGCCGTTCTTTTAAAAAGCCGATATAAATCATCATAATCCGAAGGATTTAAAAGGTCTTTAGCCCGTTCTATATCAGCTAATGCCTCATTAGCCAAACTTACACCATACCGTTTTTCCGTAATAATATAGCTGAGGTAAAGACTATCCATTAGCTCTACAGGCGTAACCCAATTCTGATCAATCACATATCTTGCCTCTAATCCCAAGCGAGAATCTTTTGTTTTAAATCGTGCCGGAGCTATATGATTAATAATGTCTTTCCAATAATGAAATTCCTTATTGATTCCATGCTCCACAAATACAACAGGTGGTTCCAGCCATCGCCCTGAAACATGCCTATCATAGCTACTACTATAAGGATCATAATCCATAGATGAATGTTTCGCCGCATTTGTCCCTAAAATATACATGGAAGACAAAACAATATCGTATGTCTTTTTAAAAGCATTCTTTACCGGTTCCAAAGCCTTTTTCCCATATCGGGTTGAAATATATTCATCATATATCCGATCAGGCAAAATCTCTGGATTCTCAGTTGAGCGCTTTAAAGCATATAACAATATCTCATTGGCAGAACCAACCAACTTTGTCGTTCCATACCGGTCTGTCCGGGCTACATACCCAATTACATTCGGTCGCTTAATAAAATCTGTCCAACGTTTTGTCACATATTCAGGCCACGTATTGGCTATAACTCCCTGACCATTATATTCATTTCCCGTATCAAATTCGACGATCGTTGGTTTATTTATTTTACCAATAAAAGGATCATTCGGATGAGTCAAAAAGAAATCATGAGGAGTTTCTTTCATCATTAAGATTACTTTGTCATTTTTAATATGATTGATACAGCCAACAGTATTTGCATACTCTTCTTTCGAATAGGCAAAAGTTCTTATATATAACTTCTTTCCGCGCTCATTAATGACAACATCAGCAACGGCATCTACTACTGCAGCTAATTTTTCTTCATTTGTTTTTAACAAATTCGAGTATTGCTTTTCTGCATATGCACCTGTTTCAATGAAAGTCAGAACCAATCCATCTATTTCTGGGATCAAATCAAGCATTCCTCGGTAATCCTGCTTAAACCACTCCCAAAAAGCCGGATCATCCATATTAAGAGTTCCATGAGGACCCGTCTTAAATTGCGCTGGATAATAATCCAGCGCATAAAAACTATGATCCCAAACAAGCACCTCTCCAATTCCCTCCTGATGAGCCAATCGGGTGAGGTTCCTTACCAGATTTCGTACTGATTCATTCTTTACTTCCATCAGATTATGAATAATCTGATGAGAAAGTTGAAGATGGTTAATTTTATAACCTTTCGCCGCTTTTATTGTCGCAATCGCATTATCCATATTATCGGATAATATGATCCATCCTTTTATCGGCACATCCTCCCCTTTACAGGGGATAGAAATCGCAAAGAAAAACACCAATACAAGTCTAATAATATCTTTCATTTTATTTCTCACCATTGGGGATTTTGTGGATATACATTCGTACATCTATCAATCTGACTCTGAGGTATAGGGCGCAATTCATGGAATGATTTCATATTACCATGTGCTTTTTTATTATGCAAATCAGTCCTTTCGATCAGTTTGCCTAATCGTTTCAAATCATACCAGCGTTTCCCCTCTCCACAAAGCTCACGGGCACGTTCATCCAAAATAAAATCAACTGATAAGTCGGATGCTGAAATTTCCATTTCTTTTTCTTTTCCTTTGATTGCACAATTTCTACGCAACATATTGATATATTTCAAAGCATTATCCACATCACCAGCTCTATAATAGGCTTCACCAGCCAAAAGATAAGCTTCGGCAACTCTAAAACAAACCCAATCCCTAGTGCCTTTTTCTTCATTCATGGTAGCTCGTTTTACATCATCAAATTTCTTCAAATGTAAAAACACACGATTACTTACCGTACTATAATCATTTCCTAAACTCTCACTAAATTCCGGATTAAAAACTTTATAGTTTTTCGAATCGATTTGAGCTTTGCTCCAAGCATCTTTCGGAAGATAAAAAGCTGTATCTCCCACAGATAGTTTATCAGTCGCAGTTGTAGCATACCATGTATCACGCCAATAAGCCTGATAGCGGGAATCAATAGAAGAGTCGTATAAGTCCGACATGAACTGAGTCGGTTTAAAACGAGCATAAGGACGCCCATATTCCACAGTACGAGTCATTCCCGGAATATTAGCATCATATTTCGGAACAAAATATAAATGTGTCTGATTTCCATTTTCCCTTAACGATTCATCTTCCGAGAACTGTAAACTCCAGATAATTTCTTTATTCATATCATTATTCTGATTAAAGACCATATCTCTTGTTTCTTGCAACGTATATTGTGACTCATTAATAACGCTAGACGCTAATCGAGCAGCTTCTTCAAACTCGACTTTGCTGCTCCTTTCATCAGATAACAAAACATAAGAGAGAAAAAATTTGGCACCATACACATCAATACGTCCATAATCAGTTTGTTGTGTAGGCAAATTCTCCACCGCATAACGCAGATCCGGATAAATAGCTTCATCCAATATTTGTGCAACCGCAGTTCGATTAGCTTCCGTCTGTACACCAACCGTCGGTTCAAGAGACAAGTGCACATCTCCAAACTGCATAATTAAATGATAATACATATAAGCCCTCAAAAAGCGAGCTTCCGCTTCACGTAACTTTTTATCTGAATCAGACATATCTGAGACAGAGTTAATAAAATAGGTTACATTATTACATGCATTAATACCTATATAGCATTCTTCCCATATTTTTGTGATTTGGCCAGCCGTAAGAGAGATGTTATAAGTATCAAAATTCACATCTCCATCCACACCCGCTTCAAAAATATCTGTACCTTGTTCAGTCAGTTGTAACAAATTAGTTGTAGATGCCGAAAACGATCGCAATCTTGCATAGCAAGCATTTACAAGCGTCTCAATACCTGTTTTTGTATTATAATATCCATCCGGAGGCAATACTGTCTTCGGCTCTTCTTCCAAAATATCACAACTGAAGAATAATGACAAAAACATAATCGATGTTAAGAATATCTTTTTCATTTCTATTTGTTTTTAGATTTTAAAAATTAAGATTAACACCTAATTGATAAGAGGTAACAGACGGATAAGATTTCTTATCTGTTCCTACCTGCGGATCCTGACCATCAAACGGTGTAAAGACAAAAGGATTATTGATATTGATGTAGACTTTTGCATTTTCCATTCTAAATTTCTGGATAAAATCTTTAGGTAAGGTATAGCCTAAAGAAATATTTGAGATACGGACAAAAGAAACATCTTTAACAAAATAATCACTATTAGAAAAATCCGTATAAGTTCCTTTTATTGCAGGAGCGGGATAATCATTCGACCGGTTCTCCGGTGTCCAATAATTCACACGAAAACCTCTATATCTCACAGGATCGTCACTACTCTGCTTATGCGCATCCGATAAAGCTCTAACACCTTGGCGAGTATACATACTCATATAAAAGTCAAAACCTTTATAAGAAACAGAAGTATTTAAACTTCCAATCCACTTCGGATCACGACTAATGATATATCGATCATCATTCAAATTGATATTTGGAGCATCTCCTTCTTTGTTATAAATATCTTTGTATTTAGGGTATCCTGGCTTAGCTCCATAAGCCGCAGCTTCTTCGGCCTCATTTTCTTGCCAAACACCAATAAAATCCAATAAATAATAAGAACGAATAGAATGTCCAATAAAATAATTAGAACCAACATCATCCTTTTTATCTCCATAGAGGTCCAAAATTTCATTCTTGTTTTTCGCAAATGTGATTCCAACATTCCATCTCCATTCAGTATTCCTGATAATATCACCATTTAAAGTCAGTTCGACACCTTTATTCCGTGTACTACCTATATTCTGATAAATCTCTGAGAAACCGGATGTGACAGGCAGTTGTCTTTTTAGTATCAAATCTTTCGTCGTTCTTTGATACCAATCAATCGTTCCGTTTAAACGAGAATTAAACAAGCTAAAATCTAAACCGACATTATACTCTTCTGTCTTCTCCCATTTCAAATCCGGATTCGGAATACCGGTGGGTATTGTTCCAATAGCTGCAGTTTCGTTCCAGGAATAGTAAGTCTTAGACAGTTTTCCTAAGGTCTCATAAGGATCTACATTCGTATTACCGGTATTACCCCATGAAAAACGAAGTTTCAAATTATCCAAAAATCTAGATCTTGCTCCCTGTAAAAAAGCTTCTTCCGAAAGTCTCCAAGCAACAGACATAGAAGGAAATCCAGCCCATTTATTTTTATCGGAAAGTCTTGAAGAGCCATCATAGCGATAAGTAAGAGTCAACAGGTAACGATCTAACAATGTATAATTGAAACGCCCCATCAAAGACATAATCCCCCATTCCGACAAAGTCGTTTTCTTATCCAAAATCGTAGAGGCAGCTTCCAAATTATAATACAACCCATCATAATACATATCCGTTCCTTTCAGATAAACAGACTTTTCTTGGAACTGTTCCACATTAAATGCAGCCATTGCTCCTATTTTATGTATAGTATTGATCTCTTTATTATAAGACAAAATATTATCTATGATCGAAGACAAACGAGTACGACTATCGAAACTGGCAGCATGTGCTCCGCCGCTTCTATCACGAGTGTCGCTTCCCTGATAAACTCCATTATTAGTATTACTATAATCCAGCCCGACTGAGAACTTATAAGACAATCCATCCCAAATATTCCAATCTAAAGCAGCTGAACCTATCACACCATATTCATCCGTTGAATTTTGATTGTTCTGAATTTCGCATAATGGATTAGTAACCAATGATTCATTCGGAGTTGGATATAACTTTAACTTCCCGTTTTCATCTCTAACAGGAGCTAATGGAGATAACTGATAAATATGATAAATACGATCCGGAAGAGCATCATTTTTAGAATAAGACCCTAAAACCGCTGTCGTAAATTTTAAACGATCCGAGAACTTAAATGTATTATTAAAATTCACATTAAACCGTTTATATCCGGCATTATCAACTAATGAACCTTGATCCAAATAACCTAATGAAAGCATAGTCGCTGTCTTCTTGCTTGATGCACTGATCGTCACATTATGATTTGTGGAGAAAGCTGTCCCCCCCCATACCTCATCGAACCAATCCGTAAAAGTTCTATTTCTCCATGAGTTCAATTCAATATCATCGAACATTGCCTCATCGGAATTATCCTGACCGGCATTTGCTAATGCTATACGCTTAAAATCCACAAACTCATCAGCAGACATCAGATTCGGTTTTCCTGCAGCTTTGTCAAATCCAACCCAACCATTATAACTTGCCTTTATTGAACTTTCTCCAGCTTCTGCCCGTTTGGTTGTTACAATGATTACACCATTGGATCCTCTTGCTCCATAAATAGCCGAAGCTGAAGCATCCTTCAAAACATCAATAGATTGAACATCATTGGGGTTCAGATTCACACTCGAACTTTGCATTGGGATTCCATCCACCACCCATAAAGGGTCATTCGAACCTGTTATAGAACTAATCCCACGGATTTCAATGGTTGGATTGTTCCCAGGTTTCCACACGCCACCAATATCAACCGGGATTTTTCCTTGCAGGGCTGTACCAATATTAGGGCTATTTGCCTGTGTTATTTCTTCAGCGCGTATTTGTGTAATTGCACCTGTCAAATCTTTTTTCTTTGCTGTTCCATAGCCAATTACAACAACCTCATCCAACGCTTCCATATCTTCTTTTAATTGGATTTCTATGTTACTTTGGTTACCAATAATCAGTTCACGCGAAGTAAATCCAATATAGCTAACCAAAAGTGTTCCTTTAGAATATACTTCTAAAGAAAACCTACCATCAACATCAGTAATTGTCCCGTTTGTCGTTCCCTTCTCTACAACATTTGCTCCGATAATCGGTTCGCCATTTTGATCTCTAACGACGCCAGTAACTTTTTTCCTAGTTTGGGATTTATTTTGACCAGCAAATTTCAATTGTTCTGGCGAAGGGTTTATCAGAATAAGGTTATTTTCTGTAATTTCATAATCGACTCCTTCATTATTAAATAGTTGTCTTAACACAAACTCCACAGACTGTTCTCTCACTTGAACAGAAACCTTCTTATCTAAATTAATCTTTCCACTTTCATAAATAAATCGAAAATCAGACTGATTTTCGATCAAATAAAGGACATCCTTTATTGACTGATTCTGTACATTCAATGATAACTTTGTGGTCTGTGAATATACAGATGCAGAAATCTGCAAAGAAAATGCAATCAAAAAAACGACTGTCAATTTCATAATAGATAATATCTTTTTAAGAGTCGAAGACTGGTCCAACTCTAACATATTAAAAAAATTCATATATTTGTATATTGATTGTTAGTTAATTATTAGTGCTTCCAACACTAATTTTATTATCAAACTCATAACGGGAGATGTGGCAGCATTTCCCGTTTTTGTGTATCCATGGCATTCTATTTCATAGGCAATTCTTATTTATGAAAGTGGAAAGATTAATTTAGATATATTTTTTCCTGTCACATGATAGCGTATCTTACTCAGGCGGGACAATGCATTCATTACATCCGTTACGGTTTCTTCCTGTATGACCCCATTATAACGAATATTTTCCCCTAGCCCCGGTTGGAGCATAATCTTCACATCATACCATCTTTCCAGATATTTACAAACAACCGACAGAGACATATCTTCCATATATAACTTATTGTCCAACCATCCATAAGAATGGGACAAAACACCTTCTACCTGCTTAATCTTATCCGTCTTCTTATCGAAAACAGCTATCTCTCCCGGCTTCATCCTCAACTTCTCGTTTCCTTTCTCCAGTTCGATACATCCCCCAACCAAAGAAGCCTGGATAACCGGATCATCAGCATACGCCTGCAAATTGAAAGAAGCGGCCACTTTAATGACGAAAGGATCTTTACTCTTGGACACATCAAAAAATCCTTCCCCCTGAAAATCAACTTCCCGCGTTTTTTTCTTCGGATCATAAGAATAAACGACTTCAGAACCGGCATTCAACTTGACCAAAGATCCATCCGGCAACATGATCTCCGAACGATTCCCATAATCGGCACTCATACTGACCAGAACCTCCGATCCTTTCTGAAAAGTTCCCATAAAAGACAAAGCTAACACTATCAACAAAGATGCGGCAACCCCGGAAGCCGTATATAACATGTTTTTCCAATATTTCCGAAGATATACTTTCTGTCGGTTTATCTTGTCAACCTTTTCCCAAGCAAGATCAGGATCGAAAGCCTCAACTTCTGTATAACGATGAGATTCTTCCCAAATCTTTTTATACAAATTAAATTCTTTTCTATGGGACTCATCTTCGGCCAACCACTCAACTAATACCGGATCAAGACGTTTTTCATCTTCACCGTCCAGTAAATAGTCCACGATATAGTCTTTTATAGTTTTTTGTTCTTCCATGAATCTTGCTTTTATTATATGACACTATAAATAAAAAAAGGTCCTATTCCGGACCCGAAAAAATTATATTCCTTTTAATTCCAAACATCGCCTCAGCTTCTGAAGCGAGATCCAGATCTGATTTTTAATCGTTTTTATCGAGACATCGAGTTTTTCCGAGATTTCTTTTTGTTTCAATCCTTTTATCCGGTGCAGCAATAACACTTCTTTACAACGACCGGGAAGATGATCGATACAGCTATAAAGAGCGATCCGAAATTCTTCAGACTCGACCCGGTCGTCTTCATATGATAACTGATCCTGAGTTTCCGACAGATTATTAAAATAGACTTTTGAACGAAGATGATTCAATGCCAAATGTTTAGCCATCTTATAAAGATATCCGCCAACATTTTCTTTGATTTCAATCCTTTCCCGATTCTTCCATATATTCAGAAAAAGCTCTTGCACAATATCCTCCGTATCACTTTTATCCATGAGCAGGCTATATACATATTGACAAAGGCGACCATAATAACGCTCAAACAGTTTATTATAACTGACGTAATCATTTCTCCTGATCGCCTCTATCAATCTTTCATCTGTGGTATTAGACATACTCTTATCCGGTTTATCTCCTTAGTGCCCAAATATACAACAAATTTTGGATTGAAACCGGAAACCTGAACTTTTTCCAAGGCAACCATACCAAAGAAAAAACAGGAGCTTATCATATAAGTTCTTCCTATTT
>NZ_MNQY01000001.1:0-4950 GCF_001915675.1 Parabacteroides sp. merdae-related_45_40
ACTGGTCCCCATGACTCTCGATAAACTGAAGATCGACCCTGCTTTGGCCACCGGACCGTTTATCACCATCACAAACGATATTATAGGTATGATGATCTACATGTTCATTACGTCTGCACTGGCTGGATAAGCAAATGTAAAATTCACTGAAAAACAAATCATAAAAAGAGGCTTAAGACGAATTGACACCTTAAGCCTCCGATTAATATTACTTTAATACGAATTATCACATTTCATATTACCAACCTATTGGTTGCCCAATGTTCGGATTTGCCGTCACCTCGCTCTGAGGTAAAGGCCAAGAATCATTCTTCGGGAAAACACAATTACGGTTTTCTATCGTAATAAAAGCATCCGTATTAGGATTATAAGCACCATAAATTGGACCATTCATCGTTTCTTGCCCAATTCCCCATCGGCGAATATCATGATAACGCTTTCCTTCAAATGCCAACTCTACACGACGCTCACGCCGATAAAGTTCACGAACTTTTTCTTGTGTATTATAAACAGATTTATCCATATTTGGCATACCTGCACGATTACGAATCATATTAAGATATTTCTCCACATCCGGATTTTTCCAATCTCCCAATTCAACCAAACATTCGACATAATCCAATAATACCTCCGCATAGCGATATAATACATAGTCCAAACTTCCACGTCCAGAAGCACGATCTTGTTCACTTAACCATTTTTTAAGCATATAACCAGAACGTACTGCTCCCGTTTTACTAAAATAATCACTGGACGATTCATTAAAGGGTTCATATTTATAATTAGAAATAGAGGTGCTATCTCCTGGAACTACAACCGTACAATACAATCTAGGATCTCTATCCATGTAAAAAGGATTCTTCTCCAATTTTAATCTCTCTTCAGGAGATAAGGAAGTCAAAGGCTTTCCATCAGCTGTTTCAAATTCATCTACTAACGATTTCAAAACAGCACAGGTTCCTTGTCCACCCAAAATAGTACCCATACATCGAAACCAAAATTCTTTTAAACCGTCATTTGTAAAAATTATTCGTTCCTTATTCTGCTCACCTGTATAATTAAATAAATCACGGAAATTTTTACCAGGATCATCATCTGTTGCTGTCGTATAATAAAGTTCGAAAGCACCAGAATCAATCAATTTTTTTGCAGCTTCTTTTGCTACATCATATCGCTTAAACTGCAAATTTAAATCCATTTTTAAAGCCAAAGCCGAGGAACGAGACATACGCGATCTATTTCCTTCATCCCATAAAAAAGGACAAATTTCATCATCTGTAATAGATATAACATCATCTAAATCTTTATTAATAAATTCAAGACATTCTTCCACAGAGTTTCTTTTTTGATAAATATCTTCACCTGATAAAGCTGTAGATACAATAGGAATACCATCATTCCGTCCATACCACAACAACAATTGCATATGATACCAAGCTCTCCAAACTTTTACATCGGCAATCATCCTCTGTCGTTCTTTCTCTATCGTAAAATAAGCATCATTTACATGTTCAAGAAAACGATTGCAGCGTCGAATATAAATGTAATAATATTCCCAAATACTAGATATATATCCCCCCGAGGTTGGAGTGAGCGAGCCATTGCCCATGTTAATAACTTGTTGTTGGAAATTAGACAAGAAATACTCATTATCAGTATTTCCTTCCAAATGGAGCAAAGCCATATTGGGAGCCGTATAATGATAAGTACCATGAGGCCAAGATCGACATTGTCCCAAAGCACTTTCACACTCATTCATTGTCTTCCAAAAATCATCATCTGTAACACCTTTTGGATTATCTCTTGTTAAAAAGTCATCACAACTTGTTGTTCCCAATAAAATCAAAGAGGCCATACCCCAGATTTTCATTTTATTTATAACTTTCATCTGTGTCTAATTTTAATATATTCTACAATCAGAAATTTAAACTAACTCCAACAGAATATGTTTTTACCAACGGATAAGAACTTTTCTGCCCTCGACTTTCAGGATCTACCAAATTCTCTTTTGAAAACGTAAACGGATTTTGAACATTCGCATATACACGTATACCAGAAATGCCTATCTTTTTCAATCCCATTTGATCAAACATATATCCCAATTGAATATATTTCACACGGCAATAACTAGCATCGAAATGCCAGAAATCAGAAGTATGATTATTATTACCATAAGTTGAATTTGGAGCCATACGGGGATAACGAGCATCGATATTACTCGGAGTCCAATAATCCATCTGAATAGCTAAAGGCGTCTGACCATCTCCACCAGTATTCAATCCAAACGAATATGGTTCAGAATAATAGGCATCTACTCCTTGAACACCTTGAAACAGAACTTCTAGATTCCACTTCTTAAAATTCAAAGACAGATTTGCAAAATAATTCAACGAAGGTTGTTCGTCACCACGAATTACACGATCTTCAGTCGTAATTTTACCATCTCCATTGTTATCAAGATAATGGATATCACCCGGCTTCTGTCCGTCAAAAATAACAATTCCTTCTTTTGGCACAAGATCGCCATTTGTGTCTATAACAAAATCATCCTCTTGTAATAATCCTTGAGTCGGATAAACATAAAAACTATTTAATGCATAACCTTCTTTATGTATTTTACTTCCATTATCATACGGACCACCAAAAAGTTCTTCTATCTTATTTTCATTATGGGATAACCCTCCGTGAATGCTAAAACTAAAGTCTTTCGTTACTTGAGTACCATAAACAAAGTCAAGCTCCCACCCTCTATTCCTCAACGAACCTGAGTTAAGATATGTTTTCTTTGTTCCACCAATATAAGAAATCGGAGGCTCTAGAATCAAATCAGTTGTCAATTTATTGTAATAATCAAACGTAATAGACAAATCTTTAAATAAACGAATATCTGTTCCCACATCTAACATCTTAACAGTCTCCCACGTCAGATTCGGATTTCCGAAAGAAGACTCATTACCATTACTCGCATCAATCATGGATTGATATTTATACAAGCCAATGTTTTCATTTCCCAATAAACCATAAGAAGCTCTTAGCTTAAACTCATTCAGAAATTTTCTCGTTGGTTCCATGAATTTTTCCTCATGAACATTCCATCCTCCTCCAACAGAAGGAAAAACCCCGAATTTGTGTCCAGGTCCAAAGCGAGACGATCCATCACGACGTACAGTTGCCTCTAATAGATAACGACTATTAAACGTATAATTAGCCTTTGCAAATAAAGAAACCATCGACCATTGATCCCAGTCATCTTTATTTGTCAGTTCTTGATTATATCCTCCGATCGCAAACAAACGGTGTTTATCTCTCTCGAACGTATACTCTAGCGTCCCACCAAGATAATAATAGCTCGAGCGGTTTTGCCCACTCTTATCTATAGCATCCCAAGTTTCTAACAAAGAATTACTACTATAATCAAAAAAGTTGTACGCCTTACGCTTTCGAGTATTCGTCGAACTTGTCACTTGATAAGAGTAACGAGCACGTGCAATCAGATGTGGAATAATTTCCCAACGCGGAGAAATATTGATATTAATATTATCCGATAATAATTGATACTTTCCTCCCTGATCCATCATCGCAGCAGGATTTCTTTGCTCAGGCCTGTTACCATAATAAATAATATCACTTCCTTCCTTCAGCGGGTAACGAGCAACAGTATTAGGTGGTGTCGCATACATCCAATCAATAATACTACTTGTATAAGCACCATCCCTATACATAGGCTCTGTTCTTTTCGTCCGATAAGAATTGAAATCCATATCTACAGACAAATTATCCAACAAATTGACCGTCGTATTGGCACGGATATTCAATCGATCTGCATTTGCTTTATCTATCAATCCCTCATTATTCAAATAATTGACAGTTAAAGCAAAACGAGCTAAATTACTACCTCCTGAGACTCCTACAGAATGACTTTGTACCATTCCGTTTTTGAATAAAAAATCAGACCAACTATTATCTGGATATTTATATGGATCCACATGATTACGAGTATTTTCTATATCTGATTGAGAATAAACAGCATCACCTCCAATATTTTGATTGGCAGAATTAACCATTTCCATATAACCAGCAGCATCTACAAAATCTGGCAGATAAGTTGGTTGCTGTATACCCACATATCCATTATAAGATATATTTATTTTTCCTGGCATCCCACGACGAGTCTTAACAACAATAACACCATTGGCCGCGCGAGCACCATAAATAGCCGAAGCAGCAGCATCCTTCAAGACTGTTACACTTTCAATTGTATTTGGATCCAATTGATTCATATCCATAGGAATACCGTCAACCAATACCAACGGATCATTATTCGTAATCAACGATGAAATACCACGAATCTTAATTGTAGCTGCATCCGCTCCTGGTAAACCGGAACTTTGTGTCACATTTAATCCAGTTATTCCTCCTTGCAATGATTGAGAAAGAGAAGTAATTGGCTTAGTTGACAAGTTTTTAGTAACATCTAGAGTAGAGACAGCAGAAACGGAGTTTACTCTTTTCTCTTCAGAAATACCAGTCACCACAATCTCATCCAATTCTTCGGAGTCCGCAGTCAAAGAAACTGTCAGATTACTAATAGAACGAGAAACAACATATTCGTAATCCTTAAACCCTAAATATCTAAAAATCAACACATCTCCTTTCTTTGCTTTTATGCTAAAATATCCATTCCCATCACTCACTGTTCCCAAAGATGTTCCTTTAATCAAAATATTTACACCAGGTAAAGGATATGGAGGTTCTGTATTTTCAAGAACCTGTCCTTGTATAGTCCAATTTCTATCGTCAGCAATATTGCTGACGATATCCGATGCATCGGATATCTCTTTCCGGGCGATTGCGATATAATCCTCAATTTGTTTAAAAGAATAACCGTCGCCCAATACAGAGCGTAATGCTGTCAAAATATCAGAAGTCTGGATATCCACCGATACCACC
>NZ_MNQY01000002.1:0-4917 GCF_001915675.1 Parabacteroides sp. merdae-related_45_40
ACAGCAATACTGTCCGTGCGGTCGTCATTGTTTCCGAAAGGTACATATTCGCCTTCGCGTTCGAAGTCGACAGCCAAACCACGTTCGTCACGGATCACTTTCACTTTCGTATCACGGATGGCAGCCAGCGAGTCAGCAACGATAGAAAGGCCGGCGATACCGGTTGCGCGGATACGTTCCACATCTCCGTCATGAAGCCCCATCTCGAATGCTTCATACGCATATTTGTCGTGCATGTAGTGAATGATCTTCAGAGCATTGACATAAACTTTTGCCAACCAGCGCATCATCTGCTCGTATTTCTCCATCACTTCGTTGTAGTCCAGATACTCGCTGGTGATCGGTTCGAAACGGGGAGCCACCTGCACACCCGATTTCTCGTCACGTCCGCCATTGATCGCATACAACAAGCACTTGGCCAGGTTGGCACGAGCTCCGAAATACTGCATCTGCTTACCGATCTTCATCGGAGACACACAGCAGGCGATACCGTAATCGTCGCCATAGTCCGGACGCATCAGATCGTCGTTCTCGTACTGGATGGCAGAGGTATCGATCGATACTTTTGCGCAGAAGTTTTTCCAGTTATCCGGAGCATTGTTGAACCAAAGCACCGTCAGGTTGGGTTCGGGTGCCGGGCCGAGGTTATACAAGGTATGCAGATAACGGTAAGATGTCTTTGTCACCAGCGAACGGCCGTCAACACCTTGTCCGCCCAGCGATTCAGTCACCCAAACAGGGTCGCCGGAGAACAGGTCGTTGTATTCCGGAGTACGCAGGAAACGGACAATACGCAGTTTGATAATAAACTGGTCGATCAATTCCTGTGCCTCTTCTTCCGTCAGCTTGCCTTCGCAAATATCTTTTTCGATATAGATATCGAGGAAAGTAGAAGTACGTCCGAGAGACATGGCTGCTCCATCCTGATCCTTTACGGCTGCCAGGTAAGCCAGATACAAGAACTGCACGGCTTCGCGGGCATCCTTTGCCGGACGTGTCACATCGAAACCATAACCGGCACACATTTTCTCAAATGCTTTCAGCGCTTTGATCTGCTCCGTTATCTCCTCACGACTCTGAATGATTTCTTCTGTCAGTTCCTGTATATCGAGACGTTTCTGGAAACGTTTCTTTTCTTCGATCAGGATCTGGGTTCCGTACAGAGGTACACGACGGTAATCACCGATGATACGTCCGCGTCCGTAGGCATCAGGCAACCCGGTAATGATGGCGGAACGACGTGCCGCAATCATCTCGTCTGTATAGGCTGAAAAAACGCCTTCGTTGTGCGTCTTTCTGTATTTGGTGAAGATTTCTTTTGTCATCGGGTCCAGATGATAGCCATAGGCTTCCAGACTGTTTTCGACCATGCGGATACCGCCTTTCGGGAAGATACCGCGTTTCAACGGGGCGTCTGTCTGCAAGCCGACGATTACTTCGTTTTCCTTATCGATGTAACCGGGTCCGTATGTGTCAATCCCCTGGGGAAGCTTCGTTTCGGCATCATATACTCCTTTCTTCCTTTCAACCTTAAACATCTCGGTTAGTTTGTTCCACACTTTCTTCGTTTTCTCCGAAGAGGGTACGAGGAACGTATCGTCTCCGTTATAAGGTTTGTAATTGTTCTGGATAAAGTCTCTTACATTGATCTCCTTTTTCCAGGTTTCTCCTTTGAACTGCGCCCAGTTCTCGTTTTCAAACTTCATAAGCTTATCTTGTCTATTTCGGTTTAGGCACGCAAAGATACGTCTTTTCCCCCTATCTGAAAAGGATTGTAAAGGACGAGGGATGTTAAACCGGAGAAAATACCTACAAATAGGGATAAGGGAAATAAAAACGAAGCCCCGGCAGTACGAATACCGCCGGGGCCTGTTTTTTGTCTGCCGTCCGGTCTTCACAGAGGGAAAAGCAGTAGAACTTTTAATTTCATTACTTTAGTATTATTAATATTAAATCCAACCGCTTGTTCGCCTGTCGCAGGGTAATTGAAACCATAGATCAAGAAAACCTCTTACATACGGTTTCACGCAGGTTGTCTAGAATTATTTGATTATAAAATGTCATTGTGCCTGTGTAAGGGTGGTTCGCTAACCACCCTTACGATAGACAGTATTGTTTTTTAGTATCAATCGTTACTTAACGATAGCTTTTACAGCAGCTTCACCTTCAACAGCTACAACTACTACACCTGCCGGAGCAGCGATTACAGCGTTGTCAGAAGAAACAACAGTGTTAGCTACTACCTGACCTAAGATGTTACTGATAACAACTTTCTTACCGGCAGCGCCTGCGATTGTTACGTTACCTTCGCCAGCGATCACTTTCACTTCAGATGTTGCGATGCCTTCGTTGGCTGTCGGAGCTTCTGTATCTTCGATCACAAATGTTTCAACGGCATTAAATTCACCCAATACAAGATTGCCATTCAAAACATTAACATAATCACCTGCCATATTATACAGTATATAAGCACCGTCTACCTCCAAGATCTGGAACTTGAACTCAGCTGGAGTCTCAATGGCTTCTTCTGCGCCAGCCAACAAGACCGAATCCTGGTTTTCAACACGTACAGCTTCTGTAAACATAACTCTTCTGATTGCATTTGCAGGATAGTCATACCATGTATTAGCAATCAAAGCAGCTCTTTCAGCAGCTGTAATTTCATCGTTTTCATAAGCTGTTTCAGCCAAATCTGCAACATAAGAACCGGCTACCATCATCTTACCATTCTGAGAAATGAAGAATTTCGGAGTTGCATCTTTTGCATTTACAGAATCAACAAACAACTTCATCGGTTCTTTTGCTAAGATTGCAGCATCAGTTTCCGAAGCAGAAACAAACTTACCTAATACATCACAAACATTTACCCATTTGCTATCAGCTGGATAAGAGGCAAACGGCTGAACAACTGAAATATTGAAAGATGTTGCGGCTGCCAATGTATTTTTCTGATCCAACTTATAATCGTTTTCATCACTTGTCGTTGGTGCCAACTGTGCATAAACACTGAAATCACCATCCGTTGTTGTTGTATAAGCAATCACATAAGCATCTTTAGCAACTTGTCTCAAATAGAAAGAAAGAGGGGCACCAGCAAGTTTGAAAGCTCCAGCGATAAACTGATCATCATCAGCAATCGTATAAGTATAATCCTTACGAATCACTTCATCTTTAGATTCTTTCAAAGACGTACCTTCATAGTATTTATAAGTTGCTTTGTGATCTGTAGCCTTATCAGATCTCGTCAAAGTCCATTCTGTTGCACGTTCTTCGAACGGTGTTCCAAAAACAACCTTATTATCTGCATCAGCTTTCAAATAAACATCCACATATTGGCCACCCACTAATGTCTCAACCATAGTAGCCAATGTATAAGTCTGTCCTTCTACATTTTCAGCGTGGAAATAACCATTTTCCTGGCTGTAGCTTTGAGCAACTTCCAACTTGATAGTTTCACCATCCAAAGCTGTACCATTAGCTTTCACTTTGTAAATACCTGCTTTGTCTGTTGCATAGAAAGCGATGTTGTCAATTGTTTCGAAGTTCTGAACGTTGATCAATTTAACTGTGTTTGCCTCTGTTCCAGCAGCAACCAACCACTGACCAGCCGGATAGTTCTTCATTGCTGCAGAACCTTTATCATACATCTTAATAGAAGCATCTTCCAGTCCTAACGCTTTAGCAAAAGCACCATTAGCATTAGCTGCCACAACATTTACAACCAACGTTTTTGCATTGGCAATTGAGCTTGCAGCAACACGAGTACCATGGCCTACTTCAATCACCATCGGAGACTGACCGATTTTCACTTCTCTTGTAGCAACGTAAGAGACTTCATTAGCTGCGTCTACCTTGTCTACCCAAACAGTACCGGTTTTGCCAAGCACATCTTTCTGCTTCAATATATATCCGTCTTGGTTCAAAGAAGTGTAAGCATAGAACTTCGCATTGTCAAAGTCAATCTTATTGTCTCCTTTTATCAACTCTGCACCTGAGATGACATCATATCTGTAACCTGTCAATGTTTCATCATTAACGTTATTTGTCAAATTATTTTTTGTCAGATAGATGAACTTGGCTGCTTTAAACTTGTCATCACCTTTTGTAAAGGTACCATTAGTATCTTCACCTTCCACCATCAACAAGAATGAGTTATTTGCTGTTTCTGCTCCAAGAGTTACTACTGTAATTTCATTATCATTGAAAGTAGAGTCACCCTGCAATTCTGCATATTCAGTGAAATCAAAAGAGAAGTTGTCACCTTCTATGTCGCGGAAATTAGCAGGAGTTATAGGTGTATCGTAGGCTTCGTAAAGAGCGACTGCACCTTTCACTGCGGTTTTAGTGGCTTCGTTTTTGCTAACCAATGCTATCGGCCATTGATTATTAACATTTTTGAAACCTAAATAAAGAGGAGCACCCGTTACGTTCATCAACTGTAACTGTTTCTTAGCAGTCAAACCAAACCAACGCAAAGCCGTTTCCTTGTTTGCGTCATCCTTTTTATCTACAACAATATAAGCACCATCTTTTTCAACAAATGCCAAGAACTTGCCATCTTTATCCATGAAAGAATACTGTCCTTGCGCATTTTTTACAACAAACCACTGAGCTTCTGTAGTTGGAGCAGTTTCTGTAATAGTAGCAGCATTTACAGGGTTTGCCAATGCGAAAGCCTGAAAATAGCTATTGCCACTATCTTCATGCGTACCTGCCAAATAATAGGCACGTCCTTCCTTGAATTTTTCCAATTCGACTTTGCGGGCATTATCAAGCTGCGCATAAGTCGAACTAAAAGAACCGGCTAGCAAAATACCGGCCAAAAGAGTAGAAAATCTCTTGTTCATAATCTAAAATGTTTAATTAATAATAATATGTATATTGAATATCGTTCTTACTTCCTGTTTAACAGGTTTT
>NZ_MNQY01000116.1:0-55837 GCF_001915675.1 Parabacteroides sp. merdae-related_45_40
ACGAGACATCGGTTTCTCCTCCATTAGGATTCCACCCCGTTCCAAAGCCATCGTCCGTGCTTTTTGGGCCGATGGGCTATTACGTTTGAAACTGAGTGCTAACGAAAGGAGCGTTTTCGAAATTCCCAACACCCGGCAAATCTCAGCGCGGGCAGCCATATTGGCCAACTCAATCTTTTTTCTCATGATGCGTGTTGATTAGTTTATTTACGATAGATAATCTCAGTTCCTTATCGTCGATCTTAGCGACATCAGCCAGCAGGTCAACCAAGCGTTCTTGGGTCAGCCGGTTATGTTTCCGCTTCTCCGGTTCCGGCCAAATGGATAGCTGCTGCGCCTTATCCGCCTGTTCGCTCACGAAGATCACCAAGTCTTCCGCCCAGTCGCGGAACAGTTTTGCACGCTCCGACTTGATGAAGAAGCCGAGGCGGATGATGCCACGCTTGGTCCAAAAGGTTGCAATCGACTTATTTCCAAATGCATTTGTTTTTCCAACGCTGGTGATAAAGTGTTTACCTTCGATTAGTTCATTCCTGTGTTCATGTTTGTGACCTCTTAAAGTGTTGACGTTTATTCCATACCCTTTTGCCACTTCTGCTGTGGACATAAGAAACTCATGTTCCTTGTTTGGCTCAACCGTCACTACTAGGTTCTCAGCCACCGTGAATTGTTTTCCTGTATTCATATTGTGTAATATTTGAAAATTGTCTACTTTTATGGCCGTGTAAACCTGTTACACGGTGCAATATTAGTAGTAAATCTTCTAATATCAAAATATTTACGAGTAAATTTTCTAATAAAATTATGGGGATTGTTCAGAGATTGCGGCAATTTATTGAAACAAAAGGGATTAGTAAATATAAATTTTACCAATCAACGAAGTTGTCTAATGGTTCTTTAGACAAGGGGGATAACTTAGGTTCTGATAAATGCGAGAAAATTCTCTATGCTTTTCCTGAGCTTAATCCCGATTGGCTTCTTACCGGTCGAGGTTCTATGCTAAAATCCGAATCTACATCGCCCACGGGCGAGTACGTTTCAGATTCACTTCCACAGCCGATGGAAGAATCTTTATTATATACAATGTACAAAGAAGAAAAGGCTGAAAACAAGGATTTGATAGAGCAAATCGGTGCCCTGAAACAGCAAATAAAGACATTGGAGGAAAAGATAGCGGAGTTACAACTATCCCCTCTTCCAAATGTTGCCTCCGTTGGATCAACCCAGATCCGCAAAAGCGATGCTGTGGACTTGGGGGATGTCCAGTTTGTGGGACAGTAATAATATATGGCAATAATTAAAATTCAAAACATTAAATATCAACAATTAAACTATTTTTATTATGGAATTGATAACATCAATCATTATTATTGTTTTTGCAGTATTGCAAATTATATTATTTTTTAAGGTTTGGGGAATGACAAATGATGTAAAGGATTTGAAAAACAAACTGGAATCAAAAAAAGGGAATGCGAGCAATTGGAGTAAAGATTTTGCTCTCAAAATGACTATCAACCAAAAGGAACAAGCTAAGGAAATTCTTTATAAAGAAATTCTATCCTCAAAAGCGTTTGCAGAATTAATACGTTCTAACACTGCTGCCGAGGCATATAAGCTTAATATGATCGAAAAGATAAATAATGAGTATGATATTTATTTGAGAGCTATCGGGGAGTCTTCTTTTACTATTGATTGTGATAATAGGATTTACAACGTATTTAGGTAAAAAGATATCTCAAAAGCAATCATTTTAGTATATTTAGACAACATCTACTAGGCTAACTATTTAATAGTCAATAAAAAGTATCAATATGGATACACGGTAAACACAAAATAAGGGGTAACGAAAACGGCATTTAACATGCTTTTTTGCAATAATTAACCACTTATGTAGTATCGAAAGAGTTCAAAAAACAAAGCCAGATGTCCCCCTAAGTGTCCCCCTAAGTGTCCCCCTAAGTTGAAATAACGCCATTTTAAGTCACAAAAAGGGCGATGTCTCAATCTGTTAATGATCGGGACACCGCCTAAAATGATTTAAGCCTTTAAAGTATGACTTAAGTACAAGTAAAACAGTTATTTACTACATCTTATCAAATGCGATTGTATAATCATGGCTCGTTTGGTCATTTTACAGCATCCATCGGTCATACCGGCATGCAATAAACTACTTTTGGTAATTCCTATTTCCTCTTCACTGAGCACGTCAAATATCGCCGAAATCGAGCCAAAATAATAATTCTTTTTCTCAAATATCAAATGTACATGTATTACTTTCGTCATAATCATTTTGAATAATTAGAGCTACAAATATACCAAATAGTAAGTATATGGAATAATTTTATTAATATCTATTTTGTGTCACCAACAAAAAAGAGACCGTATAAAGCCTCTTTTATCACACACTGGACTCATGAATATGCTATCCACAAATCAGCCCTTCAATAGGCAGAATCAGCCCAATTCATGTGATCATACATTCTTAATTAACATCGAATTCAAATACCATTTCAAAACCTCCCAAATTCACTCACATATTTAACATAAACATCAACTCAATTAAACCTACTTGTACTTTTCGTATTGAATCATGCTGTTTATTGATTTATCATAACTGTCTGACATCCTTTTATCTACGTGCTATTTTATATTTACTGAACTTTTACTTTTCGTATTGCCCCTTATACTTATTATGTTATTGAAAATAAGTAATGTGAAAAAAATTATCAGACAGGTGGTTAGTGATAGTATGATAGATGGAATAGGCATCCATCATACCTACTATCATTGCTTGTGTCTATTGATATTCAATTGATAAAAGGAAATTAGTGATAGGTATGACAGTTGTTTTTCAAAATATATAAAAGAACAAAGCTGGCCGATGAAGACCATATTTTGCAGTATCCTTACAAGACAAAGTTACTATTTCTGGGCCAACGGGGATTTGAGAAAACCATACAATAAACCAGCCAGTTTATCACAAATAACATCTATTCTGCAACTTTTCATAAAGCAGACATCTATATGTCATGATAATTTGTTAGTTTTGCAGCTCAACATAAAAAAGGAAGCAACAACAATGGATGTCGCCATTATCAAATACAATGCCGGAAATATTTATTCTGTGAGTTACGCACTGAAAAGACTGGGAGTCGAAGCTACAATCACAGCAGACTCGGAACTGTTATGTAAAGCAGACAAAGTAATCTTTCCAGGTGTCGGTGAAGCACATACCACAATGGAGCACTTGAAAGAGCATAACTTAGATACAATTATAAAAGGATTGAAGCAGCCTGTTTTAGGAATTTGCCTCGGCATGCAGTTGATGTGCCGCCATTCGGAAGAAGGAGATGCGAATTGTTTAGGCATTTTCGATACAGAAGTAAAACGTTTCATCCCGCAGCAACACATGGATAAAGTTCCGCACATGGGATGGAACACGATTACGAACGTTAAAGGCGGGCTGTTCAACAAACAATTAGAGAACAAGTTTGTTTATTTCGTACATAGTTATTATGTACCCGTAAACGAATACACCGCCGCGACAACCGAATATATCCTTCCGTTCAGTGCTTCCCTGCATAAAGACAATTTCTATGCGACCCAGTTCCACCCAGAAAAAAGCGGTTCGGTCGGCGAGGTTATATTAAGTAACTTTTTAAAACTATAATGTAATATGATAGAGTTGATTCCGGCAATAGATATGATCGACGGGAAATGCGTACGCCTCACCCAGGGTGATTACAACACCAAGAAAGTGTACAACGAAGATCCTCTGGAAGTAGCCAAGATGTTTGAAGATCATGGCATCAGACGTCTGCATGTGGTAGACCTAGACGGAGCGCGACAAGGGCGGATCATCAACTATCGTATGTTGGAACGGTTGGCGACACGTACTTCGCTGATAATTGATTTTGGAGGCGGACTGAAACAGGAAGGAGACCTGGAAATTGCTTTCGAAAGTGGTGCGCAGATGGTTACGGGCGGAAGCATCGCTGTGAAGAATCCGGAAATATTCACTTCCTGGATCACCAAGTTCGGTCCGGAAAAAATCATCCTCGGAGCAGACGTCAAAGATAAAAAAATCGCGATAAGCGGATGGGAAGAGACGACAGACAAAGAACTGATCCCTTTCATCCATGATTATTACGACAATGGTATCACGAAGACAATCTGTACGGACATCAATCGCGACGGTATGCTGCAAGGACCTGCCATCGAATTATATAAAGAGATACAGGAACAAATACCTCTGCTTTATCTGATAGCCAGTGGAGGTATCAGTTCTATACAAGATATTGAGAAACTGGCTGAAGCGGGTATTCCGGCTGTCATCTTCGGTAAAGCGATTTACGAGGGAAAGATACAGCTGAAAGACTTGATCCGTTTCACCTGATAAAAATAATGATTATATATGCTTGCCAAGAGAATAGTACCCTGTTTGGACATAAAAGATGGAAAAACCGTTAAGGGAATCAATTTCGTAAACTTCCGCGATGCCGGCGACCCGGTCGAACTGGGTGCACAATACAGCCGGGAGGGAGCAGACGAATTGGTATATCTGGATATAACTGCTTCGCACGAAGGGCGTAAGACATTTACGGAACTGGTAAAGAAGGTTGCGGCCAATATCAGCATCCCTTTCACAGTTGGCGGCGGCATCAACGAGCTGAAAGATGTGGACCGCCTGTTGAGTGCCGGAGCCGATAAGGTTTCCATCAACTCGGCAGCCCTGCGCAATCCGAAACTGATCGAAGAGATTGCTAAGAACTTCGGCAGCCAGGTATGTGTGGTCGCCATCGACGCCAATTTCGAAATGGGCGACTGGATATGCTACTTGAACGGCGGACGTATTCCGACGGAAAAACATCTCTTCCAGTGGGCGGCAGAAGCTGAAAGCCTGGGAGCCGGAGAAATCCTGTTTACCAGCATGACACACGACGGCGTGAAAGACGGTTACGCCAATGAGGCGTTAGCTATGCTGGCCGACAACCTGCACATTCCAGTCATCGCATCGGGAGGAGCCGGAAAAATGGAACACTTCCGCGACACATTCGCCCAAGGGAAGGCGGATGCGGCGTTAGCGGCAAGCGTATTCCATTTCGGGGAAATCGGCATTGGAGCTTTGAAACAGTATCTCCACGAAGAAGGGATCAACGTCCGCCTCTGATGGCCACGGCAGAGAGTAACCGTTCCCTATAGAAGGAAACTCTCGTTCCAGGCAAGTGAAACTGTAGTTCCATGCCTATAAAACCAGAAACGAATGCCGAAGAACAAAAAGTTGCATACGGATGAATTAAGAACAATATAATAGTCAGATAAAAAATGAAATTAGATTTTGAAAAAATGGGCGGCCTGATTCCCGCCATCGTTCAGGACTACAACACAAACAAGGTATTGATGTTGGGCTTTATGAACGAAGAAGCTTACGAAGAAACAAAAGCTACCGGTAAAGTGACATTTTTCAGCCGTACGAAAAACCGTATCTGGATGAAAGGTGAAACCAGCGGAAACACTCTGCAGGTAGTCACCATTGCTGCCGATTGCGACAACGACACACTGTTGATCAAGGCTATTCCCGCCGGTCCCGTATGCCACACTGGCGCTGATACTTGTTTCGGCGAAAAGAATGTGGAAGACATCATGTTCCTTAAATATTTGCAGAACTTCATCGAACAGCGCCGCCAGGAAATGCCGGAAGGTTCCTACACCACTACCCTGTTTCAGAAAGGCATCAACCGTATGGCACAGAAGGTAGGCGAAGAAGCCGTCGAAACAGTTATCGAAGCCACTAACGGGACAGACGACCGTCTCGTTTACGAAGCAGCCGACATGCTCTACCACCTGATCGTATTATTGACAAGCAAAGGACTTCGCATCGAAGACCTCGCACGCGAATTAAAAAGCAGACATAAAGGATAATAACAATGGAAGAGACAACCCTGCTCAAACTGGATAAAGTAGATATCTGCCGTGAAGAGAATGTGATCCTTCACAGGGCATCCTTTACACTCCACAATGGAGAATTCGTGTATGTGATCGGAAAAGTCGGTTCTGGCAAGAGCAGCCTGTTGAAATCCTTGTATTGCGAAATTCCCATCAATCAAGGGGACGCATGGTTGTTGGACTATAATCTCTGCAAGATGAGACGGAAAGACATTCCTTACCTGCGCAGGAAATTAGGGATCGTCTTTCAAGATTTCCAGCTTCTTACCGATCGTTCGGTACACAAAAATCTCGAATTCGTCCTAAAAGCGACCGGATGGAAAAAGAAAAGCGAGATAAACGAGCGCATCAACAACGTGCTTTTTCAAGTCGGGATGCAAGATAAAGGGTATAAGATGCCGCACGAGCTTTCGGGTGGCGAGCAACAGCGTATCGTGATCGCCCGCGCATTACTGAACGATCCGGTTTTGATCCTTGCAGACGAACCTACCGGAAACCTGGACCCGGAGACAAGCGGACAAATCGTACAGCTGCTACACGACATTTGCCGCAAGGGAACGGCTGTCATCATGACGACTCACAACTACACACTGGTACATAACTATCCCGCGCGTATAGTAAAATGTGAGAATGCCTGCCTAAGTGATGTTGGAGAATAATTTTTTATGTAACTTTGCACACGCATTTAAAGTGAAGAAGAACAAATTAATATAGTAAAAGAAAATGAAAGTTTTAAAGTTTGGCGGTACTTCTGTGGGATCTGCACAGAGAATGAAAGATGTAGCAAAACTGATTACGGGAGAACGTAACATTGTAGTCTTGTCTGCCATGTCCGGTACGACCAACTCATTGGTTGAAATCTCGGATTACTTGTACAAGAAAAACCCTGACGGAGCAAACGAGGTCATCAATAAACTGGCTCAGAAATATTATGGCCATATCGAAGAACTCTACAGCACTGACGAATATAAGCAGAAAGCCAAAGAACTGATAAAACATCATTTCGACCATATCCGCACGTTTACAAAGGATCTTTTCACGTTGTTCGAAGAAAAAGTTGTCCTGGCCCAAGGCGAACTGATCTCTACCGGTATGATGAACCTCTATCTGAACGAATGCGGCATAAACTCCGTTCTGATTCCGGCACTGGATTATATGCGTACAGACAAGAACGCGGAACCGGATCCTGTGTACATTAAAGAAAAGCTTATCAAGCTATTAGACGGACACAAGGATGCAGACCTCTTCATAACACAAGGCTATATTTGCCGAAATGCTTACGGCGAGATCGACAACTTGCAACGTGGTGGCAGCGACTACAGCGCCTCTCTGATCGGCGCGGCTATCGGTGCAGAAGAAATCCAGATATGGACAGACATAGACGGCATGCACAACAACGATCCGCGTATTGTTGAAAAGACATCGCCAGTCCGCCATCTGCATTTTGAAGAAGCAGCCGAACTAGCTTATTTCGGTGCCAAGATCCTGCATCCGACCTGCATCCTGCCGGCCAAGCTGAACAATATTCCTGTTCGTTTGTTAAACACGATGCAGCCGGAAGCTCCGGGCACCATGATCTCCAACATGACGGAAAAAGGGAAAATCAAAGCTGTCGCCGCAAAAGACAATATCACTTCCATCAAGATCAAGAGTGGCCGTATGTTGTTGGCTACTGGATTCCTACGAAAAGTATTCGAAATATTCGAAAACTACCAGACTCCTATCGACATGGTAACGACTTCCGAAGTAGGTGTTTCCGTTACGATCGACAACCGCAAGCATCTGGAAGAGATCGTGGACGACCTGAAAAAGTATGGAACGGTCACGGTAGACGAAGATATGGTTATCGTTTGTGTGGTAGGTGACTTGGAATGGGATAATGTTGGTTTCGAAGCTCGGATTGTCCAAGCGATGAAGGACGTCCCGGTACGAATGATCTCGTACGGAGGCAGCAACTACAACGTCTCGCTCCTCATTAAAGCCTCCGACAAAACAAGGGCATTGCAAGCATTAAGCGATCATTTATTCAACAATAAAGCATAAACAAAAAGGATGGCGTATCGAATCAATCAATACGCCATCCTTTTTCATAAGAAAATAAAAAAAGAAAGGGCCGTCTTCACAGATGACCCTTTCCAACCAAAACCTTAACTATGAAAAAATTTACGTGCTACAAATATAGATATACTTTTTTAATTACCAAAAGAAATTCGAAAAAAATGATATTAAAAGGTACATTTCCTACAGAAAAGTTCAAATCACTGGCAACTCCGTTCTATTTTTACGATATAACGTTGTTGAAAGAAACACTTAATACGGTAAAAACGGAAGCCGGAAAGTATGGCTATCATGTCCACTATGCAGTCAAGGCAAACGCCAATCCCCGCATCTTGTCTATTATTGCAGAATATGGCTTGGGAGCCGACTGTGTGAGTGGCGGTGAAATACAGGCGGCACTCGATGCAGGTTTCCCTGCCAGAAAAATCGTTTATGCCGGTGTCGGCAAAGCAGACTGGGAGATCAATTTAGGACTGGACAACGATATTTTCTGCTTCAACGTAGAATCGGCTGCCGAACTGGAAATCTTGGAAGAATTGGCTGCCGCCAAAAACAAAGTGGCCTCGATCGCCCTTCGTATCAACCCGGAAGTAGACGCTCATACACATGCCAAGATCACGACTGGTATGAAGGAAAACAAATTCGGTATCAATTTGAGCCAGCTCGGACAGGTGTTAGATTTAGTCTGCCGTCTGGAACATATCAAATTGATCGGCATCCATTGCCATATCGGCTCACAAATTACAGATATGGCTGCTTTCCGTGGCCTGGTAATCCGTGTCAATGAAATTCAGGAAGAGCTGGAGGCGCGTGGAATAAAAGTTGAGAATCTGAACTTCGGTGGCGGTCTCGGTATCGATTATTATCACCCGAATCATTTGCCTATCCCGGCATTCGACAACTATTTTGCCGTGTTCAACAAACTATTGCAACTTCGTCCGGGACAGCAGGTTCATTTCGAGCCGGGACGTTCCATCGTCGCACAATGCGGTTCGCTGATTTCTAAAGTACTATATGTAAAAGTCGGCGAGACAAAGAAATTCTGTATTTTAGATGCCGGCTTCACCGAACTGATCCGCCCGGCCATGTACGATGCATACCACCGCATGGAGAATATCACCAGCGACGAAGAAGTTGAAGTTTATGACGTTGTCGGTCCGATCTGTGAATCGTCCGACGTGTTCGGTAAAGATGTCGAACTGAACCGCGCCCACCGTGGCGACCTGATCGCCCTCCGCTCTGCAGGTGCTTACGGCGAGGTAATGGCCTCACAATATAACTGTCGGAAATTACCGACAGCTCATTACTCGGATACGATGTAAACCCTATTTCAACATTATAGAATGGTCCATGCAAAAATCTTTTCCATACAAGCTTTTGCATGGACCATTATTTTATCAAACCGTCTTTTGAAGTGGTATCCGTGGTCCGGGTGATGTATTTGTTATAAATATCCAAAAATCCTCCGTACATTTGTATCAGCAAAGACAATTTAATATCGATGAGCGAAAATTTACTTACATTCTCCGACCTGGAATTACTCCTAATCGGGATTACTGGCGTGTTGTTTATCATACAAATACTCTATTATCTGATCACATATTCACGCCCTTTACGTGCTGCAACAGCCAAAAGCACGGAACGTGTCACGGCAGACAAGGATGCCCAACCTGTCTCCGTCATTGTCTATGCCCACGGCGAACCGGAAGATTTACGCAATAATCTACCGGTATTGCTGAACCAGGATTATCCGGATTATGAGATTATTGTTGTCAACGACGGTTCCGATGCCAATAGCGAAGACGTTCTGAAACTTTTTTCAAATGAATACAAAAACCTCTATTACACATATGTGCCTGTAGACACTCAATACCTGAGCCATAAAAAACTTGCACTCACTATGGGAATCAAGGCTGCCCGGCATGACATCCTCCTTTTCACCGAAGCGGACTGCCGCCCGATCGGTCCGAAATGGATCAAAGCAATGGCCGGTTCCTACAATCCCGAAACGGACATTATTTTAGGTTTCTGTGCGTATCGGCATACAAAAGGGTTCCTGCACAAGCTCATTGCCTATGATAACCTGACAAATGGGTTGCAAATGATATCTTCAGCCCTCTCCCACCATCCTTTCACGGGAAACGGCCGGAACCTATCCTATCGTAAGAAACTGTTCTTTGCCCACAAAGGTTACGCCAGATCCCTCAACCTTCACGCCGGAGCAGACGATCTGTTCATCAATGAAGTTTCGAATCCCGCCAATACACAGGTACAACTCTCGTCCGATTCCATCATTAAGATGAACAAAGTAGGAGATTCCGAAACCTGGAGAGAGATAAAAACCTCCCATGCCGCCACCAAACGTTTTTACAAAGGAGGTTCCTTAACTTTTTACCGAATGGAAACCATCGGTTATCTGTTCTTCTGGATTGCGGGAATCGCCACTTTCATCGTCGGGCTTTCAGGAAACTGGCTGCTCTCGATATTGGCCGGATTACTCTTATTCCTCCGCTTCACAGTCAAAGCACTCGTTTATAAAAAATCCGCCTTACTCCTGCAACAAAAGCCATTAACCGCCTGGCTTCCTTTGTTGGAAATCGCTCAACCGGTCTATGACATATATATCCACATTTACAGGATGTTCAACGGGAAAAAAGATTTTACAAATAATGTGGCATGAAATAATATGCCAATGTGCTAATTGGCATATTATTATTCAAATCGAATACTTTTTGCCGGATGGATTTTGGTTATCAGGTAGGAAGGCCCAAGCATCATTAACATAGCAGCGGCCAATGTACCGATGTTCAGCAAAACAATGGAAAAGACGGTCAGGTCGATAGGAACCGCATCCAAATAATAAACGGACGGATCAAGCTTTACGACACGGAAATAAGATTGAACAAGACAAAGTACGATCCCGATTACATTGCCCCATATCATCCCTTTGCCAATCAAGAAAAAGGATATATAGAGGAATATCTTGCGGATACTGGTGTTATTTTCACCCAAGGCCTTCAAAATACCGATCATGTTCGTCCGCTCCAAGATAATAATCAACAGTCCCGAAATCATGGTGAAGCCAGCAACAGCAAGGATCAGTATCAGAATCACCACCACATTAATATCCTGCACCTCCAGCCAGTCGAATATCATCGGATTCAGTTCTTTGATGGAGCGGGTATAGTATGTGTTACCATTCCGGTCTTGCTTCTCAGCAATATCAAAATACAAATCTTCAGCAACCCTGTCCAGGTGGTCATAATCATCCACTTGCAATTCCAAACCGCTCACCTCGTCAGGCGCCCAACCATTCAGGCGGCGTATCTGGCGGATATCAGCTATCACAAACAACTTGTCATAATCAACAAAACCCGTCTCATAAATACCCGTTATACGGAATTTACGAGCACGCACTTCGTCCTGCACAAAATAAGTCAAAAAGGAATCTCCAACTTTCAGCCCCAACAGATTAGCCAGATAACGGGAGAGCAACACATCCGTAGACACCTTATCGGTAGGAAGGATAAACAGCTCACCCTCTTTCAGATTATTACGAAAGAAAGTCCAGTCATAGTCCCGGCCTACACCTTTCAGCACGATCCCCTGGAAATCACTGTCGGTTTTCAAGATTCCCGGCTTCGTGGCAAAACCTTCCACATGCGTAATGCCGGGAAAGGTTTTCAGATGCTCCAGGAGCGTATCGCTCACTGCAATTGGAGTCGATTCGTAAGAAGCATTATTATCAAAGTTCGTGATTTGGATATGTGAGCCGAAACCGATCACTTTATTCCGAATTTCCTTCTTAAAACCAATGACTATAGCCACCGAAAGGATCATAACAGCCAGTCCTAAGGCTATTCCAATCATAGCAATACGAACAACAGGAGGAGTAGCCTGCCGGTCCCCCTCTTTGCTGAAATAGATGCGTTTTGCTATAAAATATTCTAGGCTCAAAGCTATTGAGAATTGAGGATTTTGGATTGACTAGTTTTAATTGTCAATTGTTCATTGTAATTCATTTATACTGTTTTTCCCGGATATGCCTCCAGCGCCTTCTGAAGCACCACGAGTGCCTTCGCCAGATCTTCTTTTTTCAGAACATAAGCCATACGGACTTCATTCTTCCCCAACCCCGGAGTCGTATAGAAACCAGAAGCCGGAGCCATCATGACCGTTTGCCCTTCATATTCGAAGTCACTCAAGCACCAAGCACAGAACTTATCAGCATCATCCACCGGCAACTTTGCCACCGTATAGAAAGCTCCCATCGGAATCGGGGAATATACCCCCGGAATACGATTTAAGCCGTCGATCAAACATTTACGCCGTTCGACATATTCATCATACGTCTCACGGGCATATTCTTCGGAAGCATCCAGAGAAGCCTCAGCAGCAATCTGGCCGATCAGAGGCGGACTCAGACGAGCCTGGCAAAACTTCATAACGGCATTGCGGACCTCTGCATTCTTCGTGATCAACGCACCAATACGGATACCACACTCCGAATAGCGCTTGGAAACTGAATCGATCAGTACAACATTTTGCTCAATCCCTTCCAAATGACAAGCCGAGATATAAGGCGAACCAGTATAAATGAACTCACGGTACACCTCATCCGAGAAAAGATAAAGATCATATTTCTTTACAATATCTCGTATCTGGTTCATTTCACGGCGGGAATATAAATACCCGGTCGGATTATTAGGGTTACAGATCAGGATCGCTTTAGTACGCTCATTGATCAGCTCTTCGAACTTCTCCACTTTTGGTAGGGAAAAACCTTCCTCGATCGTTGTCGTCACCGTACGGATCACCGCCCCCGCCGAAATGGCAAAAGCCATATAGTTGGCATATGCAGGCTCTGGCACGATAATCTCATCACCAGGATTCAGACAACTCAGGAAAGCGAACAATACGGCTTCCGAACCACCTGTTGTAATGATAATATCATCCGCCACGAGATTTATATCATACTTCTTATAATATCCTACTAATTTTTCACGATAACTACGATATCCCTGACTAGGGCTGTATTCCAACACCGATCGATCGATCGTCCGGATCGCATCCAATGCCGCTTGCGGGGTAGGCAGGTCAGGCTGACCGATATTCAAGTGATAGACATGAACACCTCTCTGTTTGGCAGCATCAGCCAACGGGGCAAGTTTACGAATTGGGGAAGCCGGCATATCGACTCCTCGTTGTGAAATATTAGGCATTACTATTACGGTTTGTTTTTAGAATGAGACAAAGGTATACATTTTAGTTGAAAGTTGAAAGTTGAGAGTTGAAAGTTGAGAGCGAAAATAACTTTCAACTTTCAACTCTCAACTTTCAACTCTTTACATTCCCGGACGCGGCGAATCCTTACTTGCATGCATAGTCGAGATAAAGGCATTCGGATCGATTTCCTTCACTTCATCTTTCAAACGGGGCAGGTCTTTACGCTCGGCAATGGTAAAGATGATCTCTTTTTCCTTTCCTTCATACATACCGCGACCATGCAAGAAAGTACCTCGCATCCCCATCTTTCCTACAATCAGTTCTTTTACCTCCTGCGTTTTCTGCGATACGATAAACACCGCCCGGTTTGGATTCTCGGTCTGGAACATTTCCACCACCTTTCCGAATACGAAGATAGCAAACCAAGAGTACAGAGGCACCGCCCAATCTTGGAATACAAGTAACCCCAACATCACCACGGTCGAATCTATGACAATAATCATATTGCTTACCTTCAAATTTGAATTTAGGGCGATCACACGGGCCAACACATCCGTACCGGCGCTCGTACTTTGCGCACGGAACACACAAGTCACTCCAAGTCCCAAAATTGCACCACCGTAAAAGCAAGCAATAAAACTGTCATTCTCAACCAATGGCTGATTAGCAAACAGATATGAAAAACTATCTGTAAAAATGGATATCAAGACAAAAGTCACAATTGTTTTCGGCCCTGACGCCAAACCGAGTTTTTTCATGGCCAAAAGCAACAAAGGCACATTAAAACAAAGAGCAGTCGCACCCATCGGCAATCCTTCGGGCATAAAAGAGAAAAGCCCCTGCGTCACGTGGTGCAAAACAATCGATATACCATACACCCCTCCCGGTACGATTTTATAAGGTGCAAGAAATAAGCTGTAACTAAGTGCCTGCAAAAAAGCACCGATAACGATCAAAGTGTAGTCTGCTACATTTTTTTTCAGCGTGGCATTAGAAACCAGATTAAACGGTTGTTCCATGTTTGCGTTGTTGTTCGATTTTTTGTATTGTTCATTATTTGTTAAAACAGCGCAAAGATATATAAAAAAGGAGAGATTGTACACATAAAGCATACAATCTCTCCTGCTATCAAAAATAACCTAGCCCAGATTGAATTATCAGAAATTCAAAGTGCGGTTATTATTATTTGTCACATTCAACAGAACCACATATTTGCGATACTGTTCAGGTGTAAGAACCTTCTTCATCAACTTCAAATTTCCATAAACAGCCTGACGCATCTTTTTGTCACGCATTTTTTCACTTGCCCGGAGACTTTCCCCTTGCATATCCAGAAAATACTCATTGATATTTGCTACTTCATTGGCCTGATAAGAGGACAACTGCAAATAGTTGCTCAATTTTTCAAAGTTAATAGCAAACGGTTCTTTACTCACATTGTTACGGTTCTCGCGTGCAAAACCCATTGTTGCACATAATAAAACGGCTGCAACAGCCATACCTAAACGTCTCATAATACCTAAACATTAAATTGTTAAACCTAAACACAGGGGCCATTTGCCCCTTTTCTTTTTACCTTTTATCTTTTCGTTACTGCAAATATAACAATGTGTTTTATAATATTGTTCTTGAACATATTCAAATATTGTTAACGATTAGCAAATTGGATACTATTTAACAATTAAGAAATCTTTTTGAAGCTCAAATGAAACATTTACTACAAATAAGACACCATACTCCCTATCAAACAACCGAATCGATAGTGCACAGATATTAACATCAGAAATTTCGTCATGACTACTTACAAATCGGACGACCTTTGATTTACAAAGCCAGTCTGGGTTGGGATTCCAATTCAAGCAAGAACTTTTTAGCCGGAAGCCCGCCGCCGTAACCTGTCAACGAACGGTCACTACCGATCACCCGATGGCAAGGAGCGAATATCGATATGGAGTTTGCACCATTGGCATTGGCAACCGCACGGACTGCTTTGGACATACCGATACGCTGGGCCATTTCACCATAAGAAACTGTCTTTCCAAAAGGTATTTCCAGCAATTCGTTCCATACTGTTTTTTGAAAGTCCGTACCAACAAAGAGAAGCGGCACATCAAACTCTTTACGCTTTCCGGCAAAAAACTCGTCGAGTTGCCTTGCTGCTTTCTCAATTACTTCCGATGTACCTACCTCAAATTCGGAACACAGCATCCGTTTCAATCTCCGGTCTACATGATCACGATGTTTTTCTACCTGCCAGTCACATAAACAAAGTTTGTCACCAAACGAACCGAGTAGCAACAGGCCGCAGGGCGATTCGTAACGCTGTACTTTGATAATATTTTTCTCTTTCTTCATAATAAACTTATACTAATAATTTATGCTTCTCATACGATGGCCTCACCCAACGCAGATAAACACCAAGCGAAGCCAGACAACAACCGGCTCCCACTCCATAGGCCACAGCCAATCCGGCACAGGAAGCGATAAAACCGGCCGAAAGCATCCCGATACCGACACCCAAATCAAAAGAGGTCAGATAAGTAGAAGTCGCCGTTCCACGCATATTATGTGGAGCGACATTGACAAAGAGGCATTGGAAAGCCGGAACCCCTACTCCATACCCGATACCGATCATCAAGGCGCAGACAAAGAAAACCCAAGACTGGTGGACAGTTGCAAACACGGTAAACGTCACCAACAAGCAGACCGCAGAACAGACCGATACCCAATGAATCTTCCCATGATCGACCAGCCTACCGGAGACCAGCCGCGACGTCCCCACTCCTACCGCCATATAAATAAAGAAATAGCCAGGATTGGCCACTTCTATTTCCTTTCCGTACAAAACGACAAAAGAAGTAATCATCCCATAAGGAATTGCAACCAGGATATAAGCGAGCGCAGCCGGCAACGCCTTCACCAGGATAAAACGGTCGAGGGAAAAATGCGGCCGCGGAACCTTTTCTCGCTTCGGATAGCGGATCAGGCAGACAGAACCGACCCCGATAAAAGCAGCCATCCAACCAATAAAGACAACCAGATTAAACCCACCTTTCCCATAGATGGCAACAGCTGCCAACGGAGCCAACGACATCGCCAAATTGATTGTCAGACCGTAAAATCCCATTCCTTCACCACGCCGGGAGGAAGGGATCACATCAATCGCAATCGTATTGCCGGCAACCGAAGTCAACCCCATAAAACCACCCTGAACGAAACGGACAGCCATAATAGTCAACATAGTCGTGGCAATCAGATACCCGCCGAACATGAAAGCAAAAACGAAGAAGGCGAAAAGATATAAAGGCTTACGCGAAAAGCAATCCACCAAAAAACCCGAAAAAGGCCGGACACAGAGCAGACCGATTGTATAACTGGACAACGCGATCCCCACATTTGCCGTACTGATCCCCAAAACTTCCACCAGATAGACCGGCATCGTCGGCATCAGCATATAGAAAGAGAAGTTCATCAGGAAATAAGAAATGCAACATTGCACAAAATTCCGATTCCATAATATGGGTTTACAATCTTTCATTTTATTCACGCCAGTTCACTCAATTCCAGCCAGCGCATTGTTTTTTCATCTATTTCTTCTATCACTTTTGCGATACGTTCGGATTTAGCCAACAGTTCGTCATTGCTCAACGTACCGCTGCTCATGGCCGTTTCCAACTCTGCTTTTTCGGCTTCAAGCAGAGGAATCTCGACCTCGAGCGCTTCAAACTCCTTGCGTTCCTTGAAAGTCAGTTTCTTTTTCTGCACCTTTTCAAGACGCGACGTTTTCTCCACAGTGGGGGCCATTCTTGCCTGTCGTGCAGCTTCAGTCTCTTTTTCCAACTGATCCTGCACCTCTTTCCACTCGCGATATTGCGTGTAGTTGCCCGGAAAATCCTTTATATCGGCATTTCCCCGAAACACCAACAGATGATCGACCACCTTATCCATAAAATAGCGGTCGTGCGACACGACGATCGCACATCCTTTGAAGTTCCGCAGATATTCCTCCAACACATTCAGCGTGACGATATCCAGGTCGTTCGTCGGTTCGTCGAGCACAAGAAAGTTCGGGCTACGCATCAAGACCGTGCAGAGATATAAACGGCGTTTTTCTCCCCCACTCAGCTTGTAAACGTAATTATGCTGTTTTTCCGGAGCGAAAAGGAAATAGTTCAGGAACTGTGAAACACCCATCTTCTTCCCGTCACCGAGGTCAACATATTCCGCGATATTCTGGACCACATCGATCACCTTCATCTGCTCGTCGAACTGGAGGCCGTCTTGGCTGTAATAACCGAACCGGACCGTTTCTCCTACGTCAAAACGACCGCTGTCAGGCTCCACTTCCCCCATCAGCATCTTGATGAAAGTAGATTTTCCCGTTCCGTTATTCCCGACAATCCCCATCTTTTCATAACGGGCGAATATATAGTTAAAATCTTCCACGATCTTCAGATCGCCGAAACGTTTCGAAACATGTTCCGCCTCGAAAATCTTCGATCCGATATACGACGCCTTCACATCCAAGTTGACATTACCGGCCTCATGCTGCTGTTTGGCTTTCTTTTCAAGCTCGTAGAAAGCATCGATCCGGTACTTCGCCTTTGTCCCACGCGCCTGCGGCTGACGGCGCATCCAGTCGAGCTCCTTGCGAAGCAAGTTACTGGCCCGGTCCACCTCGGCATTCAACGCGTCCATTCGTTCTTGTCGTTTTTCCAGATAATAGCTGTAATTTCCTTTATACTGATAAATCTGTTTCCGGTCTATCTCGATAATCTCACTACAGACACGATCCAGAAAATAACGGTCGTGCGTCACCATCAAAATACTAATGTTCGCGCGAGAAAGATATCCTTCCAGCCATTCGGTCATTTCCAAGTCCAGGTGGTTGGTTGGCTCGTCAAGGATGATCAATTCGGGATCGGTGATCAACACGTTTGCCAAAGCCACCCTTTTCAACTGCCCGCCGGAAAGCGTTTCCATCTTCTGGTCGAAGTTATGGATTTTCAGCTGTCCCAAAATCTGCTTGGTACGCTGTTCATAATCCCAGGCTTTCAAGTTATCCATCCTAAGCAGGATATCTTCGAGATTGGAATGATCGCCGCTTGCCATCGCCTGCTCATATTCGGCGATCAAACGCACCGTCTCGTTCGGAGAGTAGAAACACGCTTGCAAAACAGTCAGGCCGTCCGGATAATGCGGCATCTGTTCCAGGTAGCCAACCCGCAGATCATTTCGGAACACAACCGCCCCGCTGTCATAATCCTCCTTTCCGGCTATAATATTTAGCAAAGTCGTTTTCCCCGTACCATTCTTAGCTATCAGCCCGACCTTCTGCCCTTGCGCGATTCCGAAAGTGATATCTTCGAATAAAACCAAATCGCCGAAGCTTTTAGTCAACTTATCTATTTGTAAATAACTTATCATATATTCATATCTGCTTTAAATGCAGGACAAAGATACAAAAAGATCAAGCACGATGGATGGGATTATTTCGTATATTCATGCCGAAACAGTTGCCTGCTGACAATTGTCGGCAAACAACAACTACGGCGGAAAAATCCAATTATCAGAAGGGAAAACCAGATTATCCGGCAGACGATTCAACAATATATGCCAAGCTGTTTTAAACAATCCTCTTAACAAATATGTTCCCTTTTATAATAAATTATTATTTTTGCCGCTTTAGATAAATTTTAACAGATACACTATGTTGACAACAATGATCATCGTGTTCCTGATAGGATATTTACTTATCGCTCTGGAACATCCGCTAAAAATCAATAAAGCGGGAACAGCACTCCTGACTGGAACAATCCTTTGGGTTTTATATACATTGGGGGCCCCTCAATTTATTCCGACCGCTTCAGCCGAAGAATTTAAACTTTTTTTAGACGCATTCCCATTCATAAAGGATCTGCCCTATGCAGACCAGTGCATCCGTTTCGTCATCGACCATCAGATACTGGATAGTATCGGTGAGATCGCAGAGACTTTGATCTTCCTGATCGGGGCGATGATCACCGTAGAACTCGTCGATTCTCACGAAGGGTTTATGTTCATCACCAACCGCATCACCACCAACAGCAAGCGGAAGTTATTGTTCGTCATTGCTACGATCACCTTTTTCATGTCGGCAGTCCTGGACAACCTGACTACTTCCATCGTCATGGTCATGCTGATCCGGAAATTAATCGGCAATTATAAAGAGCGTTGGATTTTCGGTAGCATCATCGTGATTGCCGCCAACAGTGGCGGGGCCTGGTCACCCATCGGCGACGTGACAACGATCATGTTGTGGGTAAGAGGAAATATCTCGACTTCGGCAACGATCCCGCATCTATTTTTACCGAGCCTCGTATCGGCATTAGTCCCGGTATTGATCATATCCCGCTATTTGCACGGCAAAGTTACGCCTCCCAACGCTTTTGAGGAAAACCGTGACAACCTTCTATTAAAAGTATTGAAAGCGAACGAAAAACTAGCGATCCTCTGCATCGGCGTGTTCTGTCTGCTGTTCGTCCCGGTGTTTAAAACGATCACGCACCTGCCCCCTTTCATGGGGATTTTGATGGGAGTCGGTATCCTGTGGATATTCACTGAATTGATGTACCGGAAAACTCCGATCAACGAGGACCTGAAACTCCGTTTATCGAAAGTAGTGAGCCGTATAGACGGAGCTACTCTGATGTTCTTCCTCGGTATCTTACTGGCTGTGGACGCACTGCGTTGCAGTGGTGTTTTAGGCAGTTTTTCCCTCTGGTTGGACGATACGATCGGCAATGTATATGCCGTCAACCTGATTATCGGAACGCTCTCCGCCATCGTCGATAACGTTCCGCTCGTCGCCGGTGCTATCGGAATGTACCCCGTTGCCTCGGATGCGATGGTCGCTACGGCTGCTGATCCGGCTTATATAGCCAATTTCGTACAAGACGGCGTGTTCTGGCAATTCCTAGCCTATTGTGCCGGCGTGGGTGGCAGCATGCTGATCATCGGTTCTGCTGCCGGAGTTGTCGTTATGGGACTGGAAGGGATCAATTTCATCTGGTATCTAAAAAGAATCTCGTTGCTCGCACTGGCCGGCTATCTGTCGGGAGCCGCTGTTTACATCCTACAAAATGTACTATTAGGCATATAAAAAGATTCTTATTATATTTGTCGGCAATAAATATAAATATACACAATGAATTTCATTTCCAAACTATTCAAGAAGAAAGAAGAAGAAACAGAAGTCGTATCGAAAGGCTCCGTAGAGGAGTTCGTTACGCTGATCCGCGTGTATTACCAGGCGGTAATGGCTGTGCAGTTAGGTATCACCAACCTCAATATATTGAACGATATGGCGTTGTTCAAACGGATGCTTAAGATCCCGACTCAGAACAACAAGTTGGGCATAGCCGAGAAATCCCGTTCCCGCAAAATCCTAATGCAGGAATACGGGCTGAACGAAAACTTCTTCAAGGAAATCGATGCCTCCATCAAAAAGAACTGCAAGACGCAGAACGACATCAAATCCTATTTCATCATGTATCAGGGATTCAACAACGACCTGTTCTCCCTGCTCGACAACCTGATGCAATGGAAATTCCGCTTCTCCATGCTAGTGAAGAAACTGTTATATTCGCAGACACAAAAGACCATCCATGAGATTGTAACCCGTTCGGAATGGAAAGATGTCAGTGTTCAGAAAGTCGCCTGGAGAATACGGAAATACAAAGAAACGCTCGGCTATTCGGAAGAATGGATGACCGACTTCGTGTACAATGTCGTGCTGATGGCCAAAGAAGATGCCAAAAGACAGAAGAAAGAAGACAAATAACACCGTGACTATATGAGCTACCTGTTCTTAGAATACCCGAAATGCAACACCTGCCGAAATGCAAAAAAATGGCTGGATGAGCATAAAATAACGTACGAGGATCGTCATATCATCGATCGCAATCCTTCTGTCGAAGAACTGACAGAATGGATCAAACGCAGCAAGCTTCCTTTGAAAAACTTTTTCAACACCAGCGGACTGGTTTATAAGGAGATGAAATTGAAGGACAAGCTGCCTGCGATGAGCGAAGCGGAACAGATCGCTTTGCTGGCTTCGGACGGCAAATTGATCAAGCGCCCTTTGCTGATCAGTGAAAATCAAGTTTTGGTCGGTTTCAAAGCGGACGAATGGAACAACCTGGTAAAATAATGAAAACGCCAGCCACTCAGCCGATAGAGCAACATCCGTTAGGGTTCTTCCTCCCGGAAAACACGAAATTATTGATGCTGGGCAGTTTCCCACCTCCGCGTGCACGCTGGTCGATGAATTTCTACTATCCGAATATCCAAAACGACATGTGGCGGATACTCGGACTGGTTTTCTATAACGATAAAGAATATTTCTTAGAAACCAAAAAAGCTTTCAGTGAAGAGAAAGCAAAAGCCTTCTGCCGGGAAAAAGGGATCGGAATCGGTGATACGGCTATGGAAATCATCCGTTTAAAGAATAATGCTTCCGACAACTTCCTGCAAGTGGTCACACCGTTGAACCCGGTTGAGGTTCTGGCCAAAATACCAGAATGCGAAGCAATCGTCGTAACAGGTCAAAAGGCAATGGACACGCTTATCGCCACGCTGCCTCCGGTTGAAGAACCCAAAGTCGGCTCCTACTCCCGTTTCACCCTGTCGAGCCGCATTTTCCATCTCTACCGCATGCCTTCTTCCTCCCGGGCTTACCCCAAGCCGTTAGAGGAAAAGGCCGCAGTATATAAACAGATGTTCGAGGATTTAAAGATGATATAAATCAGTCACTTTCGGCTTGATCCTAAAGTAACCATCATCCGCAATGAAAATACCGGTTTACCAGTTCAAGCATTCCTTCCGGATCATTTTTCAGGTCTTCACGTAATGTCGTGTCGTCATAACTTTCCAGTTTTTTTATGATACCGTCAATCATGCTCGGACTAAAGACATTATGCTGTTCGAATACCCTCCTCTGCTGTTGCAGGCGTTTGGCAGAGGCGGCACAGCTATCCGGCAATTGGTCCAATGTTTCCAAACGAGCCTTGTTTTCTTCCTGATGAATATTCACGTTCACATAAGTCTTTTCTGCAATATCCAACGCATCCGGGATCTCAAACCCGTAGCGGCAAGCGACCGCCAATCCCGCCAACAACTGATATAAATCGGCCGATCCGTCCGGCGAACGCATTTCGACCGTCTGCTTCTGCGTCGTGTCATAATGACTATCTGCCTCCAACGGGTTTGCCAGCGAACACATATCCTTCTTGGCAGCCCACCCCAACGGAACACGCACTAAAACAGAGCGGTTACGGTCGCCCCAGCAAATATTCGTCGGAGCCTCCTGGTGAGGAACCAGACGGAAATAAGAAGTCGGATTCGTATTGCCGAAAGCCGTAATGGACGGAGCTAACTTCATCATGCCGGCAATTGCCTTACGAGCCGTTTCCGACAAAACGCCATCCTGCAACATCTGATTCTTGCCATCCTTCATAATACGCATATGTATATGCAAGCCGGAACCCGCTTTTCCAGCCGTAATCTTCGGAGCAAACGTAATGTTCAACCCGTACTCGTATGCCAAATTACGGATCACCCATTTGGCGATCATCAACTGGTCGGCGGCATCTTCCACCCGCGTAGGCAGGAATTCAATCTCATTCTGTTCATATATTTTACCATTCAAGGTAAAATTACCAACTTCCGAATGCCCGTATTTTATCTGTCCTCCCGCTTGTGCAATATATTGCATACATTGCGTACGGAACTGGTTGAACTTCGCATAAGGCCCCGATTCATGATATCCGCGTTGATCAGTTGCCGGGAACAAATCTTCCTCATCCGCAATCACATAATACTCCAGCTCTCCCATCGCCTCGAACTGCATACCTGTCACATCCGAAAACGCCTTGCTTGCCTTGTGCAGCGTATATTCAGGCGAGCTTTCCAACGGTTCGCCATCCTTATTAAAGAACGAGCACAGCATGCTCAACGTCGGCAATTCGGAAAAAGGATCGATAAACGCCGTACGGAAACGCGGAATCACATACAAGTCGCTGCTACCCGCCTCGATAAACGAAAACAGGCTGGAACCGTCCACACGCTCCCCGCAGGTCAGGATTGCATCCAGATATGCAGCATTGTTAATAACAAAATTCAATGTTTTCAAGCGCCCGTCACCTGCAGGATACATAAAGTTCACCATCCGGATATTCTTCTCCTTAATGTACGATACGATATCCGCCTTTGTAAATTCGGCAGATGGCTTCTGAAGGAACTCAACCAAAAGGTTGGCATTCATGTCTAATTCGTCTTTCATGTCTTTGTCGATTGTTTGTATAATTATATACCCGATTAACAACTCTATTACACCAAAGATAGGAAAGAAATTCCGGGAATCACCAAAGAATCGAGAAAATAAGTGGTTTCATCAACTATTTTTCGTACATATAGTTGGAATTATAGAATATTCTCTTACCTTTGCACTCGCAAACACGGAAGTAGCTCAGTTGGTAGAGCACTGGTCTCCAAAACCAGGTGTCGGGAGTTCGAGCCTCTCCTTCCGTGCCAAAAGGAAATCATTTCGATTTCAACAATTCCGCAATCTGTTCCCCAAACACAATATTCAATATCTGATCTTTTTTATCGCTGTCCAATTTTATTTGCAGAACAGCTTCGGTCGATGTTCCATTCCCTTTCGCCATAACATATTTATCGGGAAATGTAATAACATCTATTACAGACATCTGCAAAGCATTTGCAATTTGCAATAGCGTATTATATTTCAATTCGCGTTCACCCGACATGATCAAGCTAAATCCAGCCTGCTTCATACCAATCTGCATAGCAAGATATTCCTGCGAATAGCCTCTATTTCTTCGAATTGTATCTATATTCTCCAATATACTGTTCATACTTTCAAATTAACAATTGTCTAAGAAGAAAATAAGCATACATCGTAATATTTTATTGCGATTATTTTTACATATATAACATTTTGCAATATCTTTGCTGCTGATACAATTTAAAACTATTAACGAGGATTGTGTTTACAAAACTCATTCTTAAATCAATCAAGAGAGTTGTTAACCTATAAAGATATAATCAAATGTGTAAATTTTTATCTAAAATATATGTTCCACCTAATACATGTTGCCTATGATCTATCATCTCTAAATTCCGTTTTTTTAGCTGGATAGCAATATCCATATTAGTTTTTTAACCTTATATTCATTTAATATCCAAACACATGGAAAGATATTCTTTAAACCATTTATTCAGGATGCTCGGCTGTTTTATGCTTTGCATCATGTTTACAGCAACGGCATTCGCACAACAAAAGACTATAAAAGGAACTGTTGTGGATGCGACCGGTGAGCCCTTAATCGGTGTCAACGTATCAGTAAAAGGGACAACAATCGGTATAATCACCGATATTGACGGCAATTACACATTGGAAGTTCCCTCCAAATCAACTATCGTCTTTTCTTACATCGGCTATCAAACTCAAGAGGTTGCAGTAAGTAACCAATCAACGATCAATGTAACTTTAAAAGAAGACACTCAAAAACTGGAAGAAGTCGTAGTAGTCGGCTACGGCACACAAAAGAAAGTGACTGTAACCGGTTCTGTTGCCAGTGTATCCGGCGAAGAACTGAAAGCCTCACCGACAACCAACCTTACCAACGGCATGGTAGGCCGTATGCCAGGTGTTATCGGTTTTCAGACAGCTGATGAACCGGGTGGTGGCGGTACCACAATTCGTATACGTGGTACAAATTCTTTAGGCAGTAATGACCCATTGGTTGTAATCGATGGTGTGCCCGACCGTGATGGTGGTATGAACCGATTGAACCCGACTGAAATTGAATCAATCTCCGTATTGAAAGACGCATCTGCCGCCATCTATGGTGCACGTGCAGCGAACGGTGTAATTTTAATTACAACAAAACGCGGAAAAGAAGGTAAACCAGTTGTTTCATTTAACGCAAGTGCAGGTTTCTCACAACCAACCCGTTTACCCAAAATGACTAATTCATACGAATATGCAACCATGTTGAACGAAGTTCTTCCGGGTTCTTTCTCTGACGAACAACTCGAAGGTTTCCGCACACACGCTAATCCGTGGAAATATCCAGATACTGACTGGTTTGATGAAATCGTAAAAGGCGCCTCTCCGCTATATCGTGCAGACATCGGCGTATCTGGTGGTACAGAAAAAGTAAAATATTACGCAAACTTCGGAGCTAATGGTGAAGACGGTTTGTACAGAAATTCCGCCAATCGATACGATCAGTACAGTCTGCGTACGAACTTGGATGTCAAGACCAGTAAGTATGTTGATTTCCAATTAGGTGTAACAGCCCGCTTGGAGGACACTAAATATCCGGCTAAAGGAGCAGGTGATATTTTTGGTGCAGCCCGTCGTTCTCGTCCCGACCAGGTAGCATGGTGGCCTTCAGGCGAACCGGGACCTGCAGTTGAACGCGGTGACAACCCGGCTGTAACCAGCACTGACTTGGCAGGTTTCGACCACTATAAGAACCAGTACATCCAAAACAATTTGTCAGTCAATATAAAAGTACCTTGGATCGAAGGTCTAACTTTACGCGGAAACGGTTCTTACGACATCCACTTCCAAAACCGCCGTTTGATGAAAAAACCGGTGTACTTGTACACATGGGATGGAACAACTGAAGGGAGCGAAGGATTGAGTGCATCCAAACAATGGTTGGACACTCCACAATTGGAACGTAAACACAGTGAGCAAATCGGTTGGATGCTAAACGGATTAATCGACTACAATCGTACATTCGGACAACACACTATAGGTGTTACTTTCGGTATGGAAGGACAGAAAAAGCAATACGAAGAAACATGGGCATTCCGTCAAGGTTTCATCTCCGATTCCAAACCGGAATTGAGTTTAGGGGGTGAAGAAGGACAGTCTGCAAGAGGTTATTCTTGGAAAGAAACCCGATTGAACTATTTCGGACGTGCTTCTTATAACTACTTGGAACGCTACTTATTCGAATTTGTTTGGCGTGTAGATGGTTCTTACCGTTTCCCGAAAGAGAGCCGCTATGGATTCTTCCCCGGCGTTTCTTTAGCTTGGCGTGCTTCTGAAGAAAATTGGTGGAAAGATAATATCCGCTTTATCGATTACTTCAAACTGCGTGGTTCAGTTTCTCAGACAGGTAACGATGCATTGGTAGATGGAGATGGCAACTATGACCACTCCATCCAATATCTGACTACTTACGCATTCAACAATGCCGGTACTGTATTCGGTGGCCAGGAAAACAAACGTCTCTATCCGAGCCGTACTCCCAACCCGAATATCACTTGGGAAGTAGGTACAACTTACAATGTCGGCTTGGACTTCAAATTCTTGCAGAATCGCCTGAGTTGGGAAACAGACGTTTTCTATCACAAACGAACCAACATGCTGATCTCCCGTAATGCTTCTCTGCCTGAAATCACCGGTATCACATTACCTCGTGAAAACCTGGGAGAAATGAAGAATAGAGGCTTCGAATCATTGGTCAGCTGGCAGGATAAGATCGGAGAAGTCGAATACGGAGCATCTCTGAACATGACGTATGCACGCAACGAAATCACTTTTTGGGATGAAGTACAAAATGTGCCCGAATACCAATTCTCTACCGGTAGACCGGTAGGTAGCCGCAATATGTTACTCTATGTCGCAGACGGTATTTTCCACACACAAGCAGAAATTGATGAAGCACGCGCAAAAGGGTTATTATATTCAGACAACACCGTTCCGGGTGACATTCGTTTTAAAGATATGAATGGTGACGGTAAAATAGATGGTTTGGATCGTATCCGTCCGGAAAAGAACCAGGAACCTCGTTTTGTTGCCGGTCTGACCCTGACAGCCAAGTGGAAAGGCTTCGATTTGATGATGTTATGGCAGGGAGCAACCGGGGCTGAAGTGTATATCGAAACATGGTCAGGCTTAGTTGGTAACTTCTTGAAGAGCGACTACGACAAACGTTGGACACCGGAAAATCCGTATTCGGAAGGACCGCGTACATGGGACCGTGAAAACCAGTATTGGATCAACAACGACAATACCTATTTCATGAGAAATGCCAACTACCTGCGTCTGAAAAATATTGAATTGGGTTACACATTCAATTTCGAAGGATTGAAAAAAGCGGGTATTTCCAATTTGCGTCTTTACACCAACGGAACCAACTTGATTACCATCGACGGTGTCAAAGATGCAGACCCAGAACAGCGTGACGCCAGTTTAGGAGGCTATCCTTTGAGAAAAATCATCAACTTCGGAGTTCAAGCAACATTTTAAAAGATAATTATTATGAAAACAAAATTGAAATATATCTGCCTTTCGGCAGCAGCGGGACTGACACTTTCACTTAGTTCTTGTTCCGACTTCATGGACCTCACACCTGAAGACCAGTATGACGAAGCAACAGTCTGGTCAGATGCAGATTTAGCAAAAACGGTTGTCAACGATGTCTATTCGTACGTATGCGACATAGCACAAGAAGTAAATCCAGACGCCTGGACAGATGATGCTTTCTTTACGCACGTATACGGATGCCGTGATATCAACGAAGCGACCGTCTCACCGAGCAACTTGGGCGCTTACGACCGTGACGACTGCCCGTTCAAATGGAGCAAGCAATACAAAGGGATCTATCGTGCCAATCTGGTTTTGGCAAATATCGACAACGTTCCTGAAAAGACCGGTGTAGACTTGAATATATTGAAAGGAGAAACTTATTTCCTTCGGGCATATATCTACACTGAGTTGCTCCGTGGTTTCGGTGGCGTACCCATCGTAGACAAAGTGTATAGCATTGAAGAAGCTTCGGCCTTAAATTTACCACGTGCCAATGTTGCGGATGTAATGGATTTTATTCTGAAAGACATCGAACAAGCTACCAACCTATTACCTGAACAACAAACCGGTGTCAATTTAGGTCGTGCTACCAAAGGAGCAGCTAAAGCATTAAAAGCACGTCTGTTACTGCATGTAGCCAGCCCATTGTTTGCTGATCGTACCGTCAATAAATTAGAGTGTAACCAATATACAGGTGACCGTCAAGCATTATATCAACAAGCATTAGATGCCGCTAAAGATGTTATCAATGACAGCAATTACTCTTTGATTGACTGTAATGCCGGTACCATCAAGGAAATTGCAGAAAAATTCCATAACATCATTATCACGAACAACGAAGAGACTATCTGGTCGAAACAGTATGTAAACAAAGATTTGAATGCCGACAACTGGGTTCGTAACCGTGTAGCCCTATTGCATGGGCCGAACGGTTATCACAACTGGGCCGGAACAGCTCCGACACATGACTTGGTGATGGCTTTCGAAACAGAAGAAGGTAAAATCCCGAATACGCTATTGAAACCGGGTGAATCAACCACCGAAAATCCGTATATGAACCGTGAACCACGTTTCTATGCAACTATCGGTTATGATGGTGCAGAGTGGGGACGCCCCAGAGCTTCCGATGGAGCCGTGTTCGATGCGACTCCACTGGGTAACCTGCAATTCGGTTATTATGAATTAAGTGAAGGCGGCAATAACGTCAATGCCATATATTCAGTTGATGACGATAACAATCCCATCAAGCAGGAAAAATTCAATGGTATGGTCGGCGTTGATACCCGTATGGGACAGATCGAAAACTGGAATGGTACTTACACCGGCTATTTGGAAAAGAAATTGATCGACGGTTCTGTAGCAGCCAACGAACACAACTTCCAAACTTGTCCGATGCCTTACATCCGCTTAGCCGAAATGTATTTGATTGCAGCCGAAGCCTGTATCGAATTAAACAAATTGGATGAAGCAGTCATTTATATAGACGCTATCCGTGGACGTATCGGTCGGCCGGATACCAAAGCCACATTGGCTGTTCGCGGACAAACATTCAACCAAAGTGATCTGCGTGAATTCCTGCGCCATGAACGTCGTGTCGAATTAACTTATGAACATTCACGTTATTATGACATACGTCGCTGGATGATTGCACCGGAAATCGGAAACAAGAAATTAACCGGTGTATCAATTGTCGGCCGTTTAAAACCGGGCAAGACAGCATCTTTACCGTATGTTCATGACGAAGAAGTCTATAATTACACCTGGACAGTTCTCAATCTGAACTATATTGAGAAACGCAAATGGGACAACAAGATGTATTTCGCCCCTATCAAGTTAGAAGAAACATTACGTAATCCGGCGATCATACAGAATCCGTATTACGAATAATACCTGTTTCCAAACAAATCAGAATAGGGAGGAAGTTTTTTACTTCCTCCCTATTTTTTCTTGTGCATATTTTGTAATATCACTCTATCACTTTTTCATGATATCATATTAATTATCAACCGATAAAGAAGTGATACATGCCCTTTTTTATGTATCACTTCCCTATCACCATCCATCACTTGTCTCGTCCTGAAATAGGTTGACTGTGTATTAAAACAAGTCTCATTTATTTTTAAAAAAACCATTGATTTTCTTGCATTTCCTCTATATTTTTATTATCTTTGTAAGGACTTAAAGTCATATACATCCGGATGTTTCCAACCCCTACACCCCCATGTACAGACCGCCGTCACCCGGGTGTTCAGAAATGTAAATCCGGGTGTAAAGAAAGTTAATTAGGCACTTCTCTCAGTTTTATTCATTGGTTTTATCAAAAATACAGCTTATGTCACACGCTTATGTAGTACGTCCCAAAGTGGACAAAAGCGGAGAAACAGAAAAAATCCGCTATTATGGTGTCCCGGTAACATCCGGGCAAGTATCGACCGAACAACTGGCTACATGTATCTCTACCCGGTGCACGCTTTCAAGAGGCGAAATACTGGCGGCCATAATCGAAATCGGACGCGAAATCCAGTTCCAACTGGATATGGGGTACACCATAAACCTTCACGGCATAGGAACATTGTTCCTCTCGGCCGGAAGTGAAGGATATGAAAACCCAAAAGACTGCACGCCTCATCGCGTGAAAGCTAAACGGCTATGCATCAAGGCTGATCCGGAAATGAAGAAGTTCATGAAAAGACTCAAGTTTGAAAGGTGGAAATGATTTGCAAGTAGAAATTCATGATAAAAAACAATCAAAGATGAAGGTAACGTTATATCGATATGAAAAGGAGACGCTCGTCATGCGTTCCGTCGAAATGGAAAAACTGCAGGCTGCCCTACGAACAGAGAATCTCAACAAACCGGTCAGCACCACACGCGACAAAGCCATGTTTGCACTGCCCGGCACGCAAAACAGCTACATACAGAAACTTCCGGTGGTCGTTTTCGGAGGGACTTTCCGCAAGACAGGCGAACCCGCCCCTCCCATGCGCGACTATTCGGGATTGGTGCTGCTCGAAGTAAACCATCTTTCCGACTTGCAAGAAGCGGTACAAATCCGGCAACAAGCCGCCATGATGCCGCAAACGCTACTGGCATTCGTCGGCTTTAGCGGGAAAAGCGTGAAAATAGTGATCCCGTTCACACTGCCGGACGGGACGCTTCCACGCTCACCCGAACAGGTCAAACGATTCCACTCGCAAGCCTACTTGACGGCAGTTAAATACTACCAGCCACAATTAGGACGTAACATCACACTGAAAGAACCGGTCCTACAGCACGGATGCCGCATGAGCTACGACCCGCAGCCGGTATACAACCCCGATGCCGTCGCCATCCGGATCGAGCAACCGATGCGGATGGCGGATTCGGAAGAGATCCGTATCGTCCCGGAAGAACCATCCGAACCACTTCAAAGGCTAATGCCCGGTATGTCACGCAACTATCGGATCGCTACACTGTTCAGCATAGCGATGGTAGACGCCATCCGAAAATCAGGACAGATAAAAGACGGGGATCTCAAGCCGGTCTTTACCCTATTAGCCGATAATTGCCTGAAAGCCGGTATCCCAGAAGAGGATGCCGTACAATGCACACTGCTTTACAACGATCTGAGATCCAAAGAGATGGAAATCCGCATGACTTTCCGATCCGTCTACACACTGAAAGAAGCGCTCGCCGGAAAAACATTCATGCCTGAAATCATGTCGCTGACTTTGCAATTAGAAGAATTCATGCTGCGCCGTTACGAAATCAGAAACAACAAGATGAGTGGCGAAGTGGAATACCGGGACAAATCGCTCCTACGTTTCACATTCAGCCCTTTCACCCGCGAAGTCCGCAACTCCATCTGTACGGAAGCGCACAAAGAAGGGTTGAACGTCTGGGATAAAGACATCGAACGATATGTTTACTCGGACAACATACCCACTTTTTTCCCGATAGAAGAATATCTCGGACATCTGCCCAAATGGGATGGCAAAGATCATATCCGGAAGCTTGCCAAACGCGTACCTTGCAACAATATCCGATGGGCAGACCACTTCCACAGATGGTTCCTCAGTATGGTAGCGCACTGGTTAGGGTTGGACCGGGAACATGGCAACAGCACTACTCCCCTACTGGTCGGCGACCAGGGATGCGGCAAATCGACTTATTGCCTGAACATCCTGCCTCCCGAACTGCGGCAGTTCTACACAGACAGCATCGATTTCAGCAAGCGCCGGGATACGGAGTTGGCTTTGCACCGCTATGCCCTGGTAAACATAGACGAGTTCGATTCCGTCAAGGATACGCACCAAAGCTACCTGAAGCATATCCTGCAAAAAGCGAATGTCAGTACACGGCTGCCCTATCAGACGGCCAACAGGAATTTAAGACGTTACGCCACATTCATCGCGACAAGCAACAACTTCAATATCCTGACCGACCCGACCGGTAGCCGGCGTTTCATTTGCATCGAAGTCACAGACACCATCGATTATATACAACCGATCGACTACGAGCAGCTGTATGCACAGGCGATGGAAGCATTGGCTAACGGCGAACGCTACTGGTTCACACACGAGGAAGAAGCCGAAATAGTCGCCAACAACCGGCAGTTCCAGCAAATACCGCCCGAAGAACAACTGTTCCTGCAATATTTCCGACTCCCGAAAAAGAATGAGGTAGGCGAATTTCTTCTGTCGATAGAGATTTTAGGGCGGATCAAGCAGAAACAACGTGATTTCAGCTACACAAAAACCGTCATTTCCAACTTCGGACGTCTTTTGAAGCGAAACGGCATTCCTTCGAAAAGAAGCAACAGAGGCACTATATATCAGGTAGTTGAGCTAAGCAAGTCCTAAAAAGACTTTTAACTTATAAAAAAGCGGTGACATATGAGTGATATAAGCGTGATAGATATTTCAAGCACCAATTGCATATCATCATACTAATATACAGTCAGTTAAAAATAAAAAGTGATACAGTGATATTGATTTTCGGAATCAAGTTTTTTTTGTATATGATATATACACTTCGCATAACAAATTATTTATTGCAAAACACATTGCACTTATTACAACATTTTGTAACTTTGGGCAATATCTCAATTCACCGAATTGCTAATTTAATAATATCATGAAGAACAGAAAATTAAGAATGGGAATGGTTGGAGGAGGTAGTGACGCCTTCATCGGGGTGATCCACCGTCGCGCAGCCTTTATGGACAATCAGATCGAATTAGTTTGCGGATGTTTCAGCGTAGACCCTGAGATATCCAAAAGCTCCGGTTTATCGTACTTTTTGCCGGAAGACCGGATTTACAGCACTTACCAAGAAATGTTCGAACACGAAATGACCTTACCGGAAGGAGAAAGGATGGATTTTGTCACGATCGTGACTCCCAACCGTTGGCATTTCGAACCAGCTATGATGGCTCTTGAAAGAGGGTTCCATGTGGTCGTGGATAAACCGATGACGTTCTCACTCGAAGAGGCCAAACAACTACAGAAAAAAGTGGAAGAGACCGGATTAGTGCTGGCTCTGACACATGTATACTCGGCCTATCCGGCAGTAAAAGAGGCGAAAGCCCGTATCGCGAAAGGCGAACTCGGAAAATTGCGCCGCGTCTATGTAGAATATACGCAAGGATGGCTTTCCGAACGTATCGAATTGCTAGGTGGCAACAATGCCGGATGGCGCACGGACCCGAAACGTTCCGGCAAAGCCGGTTGCATAGGGGATATCGGAACACATGCCTGGCATTTGAGCGAATATATTACCGGACTGAAAGTCAAAGAACTATGTGCCGACCTGAAGGCATTCGTTCCCGGACGTCCGATCGATGACGACGGGGCGGCATTCCTTCGCTACGAAAACGATGTGACAGGCGTCTTGACCGCAACACAGATTGGAACAGGCGAAGCCAATAATATCCGCATCCGTATTTATGGTGAAAAAGGCGGACTGGAATGGCGCCAGATGGAGCCGAACACGCTGACATTGAGATGGAGAGATCGTCCGACTGAAATATTGGATATCGGCAACAACGGCTACCTGACCCCCGAAGCCCTGTGGAATACCCGAACTCCGGCAGGACACCCGGAAGGTTTTATCGAAGCTTTTGCCAATATCTACCGCAATTTCTCACTTACCGTCAGAGCTATCAAAAACGGAGAAACACCCAGTGGAGACTGCTTGGATTTCCCGACCGTATACGATGGCGTAAGAGGTATGCAATTCATTGAAACAATGGTGGAAGCCGGATATAACGATAATGTAAAATGGCAAAAATGGATTGATTGAAATCCTGAAAAACCGTAAATAAATAACATCTTATGAAACTAAACGTACTTGCTTGCTGCCTGTCCCTGCTCGGGACGGCAGCTTTCGCTCAAAAAAACGAGTGGAGAGATCCTAACGTAAACGAGATCAACAGAGCTCCCATGCACACCAACTATTTCGCATACGAAGACGAAAACAGTGCATTGAAAGGATGTAAGGAATCATCCGGGAATTTTATGACCTTGAACGGTAACTGGAAATTCTTCTGGGTAAAAAATGCAGATATGCGCCCGACAGATTTTTATCAGGTGAACTTCAACGACAAGGGATGGGATAATCTGAAAGTACCCGGCTTGTGGGAACTGAACGGTTATGGCGACCCGATCTATGTGAATGTCGGGTATCCTTGGAGAAGCCAGTTCAAGAACAACCCGCCTGAAGTTCCTACGGAAAACAACCACGTAGGTTCTTACCGTAAAGAGATCATGGTTCCGGCAGACTGGAAAGGGAAAGAGATATTCGCTCATTTCGGTTCTGTCACATCAAACATGTATCTTTGGGTGAACGGACAATTCGTCGGCTACAGTGAAGACAGCAAACTTGAAGCCGAATTCAATCTGACCAAATACCTGAAACCAGGGAAAAACCTGATCGCATTCCAGGTGTTCCGCTGGTGCGACGGGACTTATCTGGAAGACCAGGATTTCCTCCGCCTCTCCGGAGTAGGCCGCGACTGCTACCTCTATGCCCGCACTCCGAAATACATTCAGGACATCCGCGTGACTCCGGATTTGGATGCACAATATAAAGACGGTACTTTAAATGTTTCCCTGAACCTGAAAGGCAGCGGGACAGTCGACCTGAAACTGTTAGATAAGGCCGGCAAAGAAGTCGCTACTTCGTCGGTCAAAGGTTCGGGCAAAGTTTCCACCGACATGGCAATAAGCAATCCTGAGAAATGGACTGCCGAAACTCCGGTTCTCTACACACTGATCGCCACTTTGAAAAACGGCAGCAACACGACTGAGGTTATTCCGGTGAAAGTCGGTTTCCGCAAGATCGAATTGAAAAACGCCCAGATATTGGTAAACGGACAACCAGTCTTGTTCAAGGGAGCCGACCGGCACGAAATGGATCCGGACGGAGGTTACGTCGTATCGCCGGAGCGCATGATCCAGGACATCAAGGTCATGAAGGAATACAATATCAATGCCGTACGTACTTGTCATTATCCAGACAACAATTTATGGTATGACCTCTGCGACAAATATGGTATTTATGTCGTTGCTGAAGCAAATGTAGAATCGCACGGTATGGGATACGGTGACAAGACGTTGGCTAAAAACCCGCTGTTCGCCAAAGCACATATGGAACGCAACCAGCGCAACGTCCAGCGTGGTTATAATCACCCGTCCATCATTTTCTGGTCATTAGGCAACGAGGCCGGCATGGGCCCAAACTTCGAAGCTTGTTATACCTGGATCAAGAACGAAGACAAATCACGTGCCGTACAATACGAACAGGCACGGACAAGCGAATTCACCGATATCTATTGCCCGATGTACCGTGACTATAAAGGTAGTGAAGAATATTGCAAGGGAGACATCGACAAACCGCTTATCCAATGCGAATATGCGCACGCGATGGGCAACTCTCAAGGGGGATTCAAAGAATATTGGGATCTGATCCGCAAATATCCGAAATACCAAGGTGGCTTTATCTGGGATTTCGTTGATCAGTCTTTGCGTTGGAAAACAAAAGACGGCGTTCCTTTCTATGCTTATGGCGGCGACTGGAATAAATATGACGCTTCCGACAACAACTTTATGGACAACGGCTTGATAAGCCCGGACCGCAAACCGAATCCGCATATGCACGAAGTCGGGCATATCTACCAGTCCATCTGGGTGACTCCATCCGACTTGGCTAACGGTGTCGTAAACGTATACAACGAAAACTTCTTCCGTAACCTGGACGGTTACTATGCAGAATGGGAATTGCTGGCTAACGGCGAAGTGGTTCAGACAGGCATGGTCAAAGACCTGGAAGTAGCTCCGCAACAGACCAAGTCCATAAAACTGAATTATAGCACAGAGGGCATTTGCAAATGCAAAGAACTCTTGCTGAATGTGGCCTTTAAGTTGAAAAAAGCGGAAACATTGCTGCCTGCCGGTTATACGGTAGCCAAAAACCAGTTGACGATCCGCCCGTACAATGCTCCGAAACTGGATTTGCAGAATGTACACCAAGTGAACATTGAGACTGTCATTCCGACCATTAAAGATAATGACATCAATTATCTGATCGTCGAAGGAGAGAATTTCCGCATGGACTTCGATAAGCATGACGGTTTCTTGTGCAGATACGATGTAAATGGCATGACGATGCTGAAAGAAGACGGAAAACTGACTCCGAACTTCTGGCGTGCTCCGACCGACAACGATATGGGAGCCAACCTGCAAAACAAATATGCCGCCTGGAAAGAACCGGGATTGAAACTGGTTTCTCTGACAAACAAAATCGAAAACGACATGGCTACTGTCAATGCCGAATACACGATGGATGCAGTAAAAGCCAAATTGTATCTGACTTATACGATCAACAACGAAGGCGCAGTGAAAGTCACACAGAAAATGGTAGCCGACAAATCGGCTGAAGTTTCCGATATGTTCCGCTTCGGCATGCAGATGCAGATGCCTAAATGCTTGGATCAGATCAACTATTACGGCAGAGGTCCGATCGAGAACTATTCCGACCGTAACAACGTCACCGACCTGGGTAATTACAGACAGACTGTAGACGAACAGTTCTACTCTTATATCCGCCCGCAGGAAACAGGAACCAAAACGGATATCCGTTGGTGGAAACAGACCAACAAAGGCGGTAACGGACTCATGTTCATTTCGGAAGCTCCGTTCTCGGCTTCAGCCTTGAATTATTCGATCGAATCACTTGACGACGGAGTACAGAAAGACCAGAGACACTCCGAACTTGTACCTCAGGCAAACTACACCAATATGTGTATTGACAAGGTACAAATGGGATTGGGTTGCGTCAACAGCTGGGGAGCGCTTCCACTGGAACAATACCGTATCCATTACGGAGATTATGAATTCTCTTTCATCATGAAACCGATTCAATCTAATTTATAAACAGCAATAAATGAAGGGAGCTGTCCCCGCATTTCCATTCAAGAAGCGGGGACAAGTTCCTATTTTTACAAAAATTGGTAAAAAAGCATAATCACTATGCATATTTCGTTAAATAGTGGGTGCAAACTTTTATTTTATGTAGAAAAAGACTACTTTTATTGCCGATTTTTAAATCTAATTCAGGACTAATTGTAAAATCGTTTACCATAAAAACAAATGGCTACTAACAACAATTCTAATCGCTATCCTTCCGAAAAAGGGAGATTTTTCAAAGGAAAAACCTTCATTCTTTTGGTCGGATTACTTCTCGGGGCAGGCATTATGGTTGCCGTATATAAAACATCCGTTTATTTTTCTTCCGATGAATCCTGTATGATGTGCCATGTTCATCCTCATGCGGAAGACAGCTGGAAGCTCTCCAAACACGTAAATAACGGAAGCGGCGTTAAAACACATTGCGTGGCTTGTCACCTTCCGCCTCAAAGCGACACCTGGAATCATTATACGGCTAAAGCCAAATTGGGATTGAAAGACGTATGGTCCTTCATGACAAAAGACAGTGCGGATTTCGACTGGAACACCAAGTCGGAACTGGAACATGCCGTCAAATATATTCCGAACGAATCCTGCAAGGAATGCCATCAAAACTTGTTCCCGGAAGGGATTAACCAGGACGGCATTACCGCTCACCTTTATTATGACGAAAACGAAAAGAAACTGGATTTACAGTGTATCAGCTGCCACCTCGACGCCGGACACTATAATCCGGATTATAAACACGGCAAATTAACAGGTATTCCCGGAGCCGCCACGGCTACTGTTGATACCAGCCTTTATTTCAAGACGGCGACACCTGTCACATCTTTTACCGATTATACGGAACAAATTCCGGGTACGGCCGTTGCATTCAAAATGGTCGCCATTCCGGGCGGTACATTCAAAATGGGTAGCACCGATAAAGAACCGTTCCATAAGGCAGATGAAGCTCCGGTTCGAAACGTTACGGTCAGTCCGTTCTTTATGGCTGAAGTAGAAGTGACGTGGGATCAGTATTGGGCATTCTACGGACAAACCATGAGTGAAGGACGTACTCCGCCCGAAACCGTATATGCAAATAACAGCAATCCGGATGTCGATGCCATTTCCGGCCCGACTCCTCCGTTCGGATTCCCCGACCAGGGATGGGGCGCAGGTGACCGTCCGGCTATCACGATGACACACTATGCTGCAGAAACATTCTGCCAGTGGCTGTCCAAACAAACAGGGAAAAAATACCGCCTGCCGACCGAGGCAGAATGGGAATATGCAGCCCGTGGAGGAACGGAAACTCCTTATTTCTTCACCGGGAACCCGAAAGATTTTTCAGACCAGGGATTCTGGCGTAAGTTCTTCGATGCAAAAACAGACAGCATCAGTTCATTCGTGATTTACGCGAAGAACAGCAAAAACAGAACTCAAGAGCCGGGCGAAGTGAAAGCGAACCCGTTCGGTTTGAAGAATATGTTGGGTAATGTAATGGAATATTGTGCCGACAAATATGATCCGAAGGCTTACAGCAAAGGGGGCGATAACGTGACCAACCCGTTAATCACAGAAGGAGAAGAATGGGTTGTACGCGGCGGTAACTACACTTCCGATGCGGCAGACGTTCGTTCTGCAGCCCGCGATTATACAAAGCATGATGCCTGGTTGAAGACTGATCCGCAACAACCGAAGAGTATCTGGTGGTATTCGGATATCCGCGGTATCGGTTTCCGTGTGGTTTGCGAACCGGACCCGGCAATTGGAGCGAAATAACAGATGTTTAATTGATACCTAAAAATTACTATATCATGAAGAAAGAAAACAGTATTAGCAGAAGATCGTTTTTAAAAAGTACAGCTATGGCCGGAGCACTGGGTGCAATCGGTACAGGTAGTGCAAGTGTATTAACCTCATGTGCAGGCGGCGGCGAAAGTGCAGCTGCAAACAAACCTCTGAAAGAACCTGGAACTTATTATATTCCGGAATTGCCAGATAAGGCTACTGACGGAAAAGAACTGAAAGCCGGTGTTATCGGTTGTGGTGGACGCGGTTCCGGTGCAGCAGAAAACTTCTTGGATGCTGCAAACGGCGTGACAGTCGTTGCCGTTGCCGATACATTCAAAGAACGTGTAGACGCTTTGGCCGACAAGCTGAAAGAAAAAGGATGTAATATTCCTGAAGACAAACGTTTCGTTGGTCTGGATGCATACAAACAATTGATCGATAGCGGTGTCGATGTTGTCATTATTGCAACTCCTCCCGTATTCCGTCCGGTACATTTCCAATATGCGGTTGAAAAAGGCAAACATTGTTTCCTGGAAAAACCGATTTGTGTCGACCCGGTAGGCTATCGTACGATTATGGCAACCGCCAAACAGGCTCAGGCAAAGAATCTATGTGTCGTAACAGGTACACAGCGTCATCACCAGCGCAACTATGTCGAATCTTACAAGAAGATCATGGAAGGTGCTATCGGTGAAATTACGGGTGGTGTAGTTTACTGGAATCAGAGCATGTTGTGGTTCCGCGAACGTCAGAAAGACTGGAACGATTGCGAATACATGATCAAGGACTGGGTAAACTGGAAATGGTTATCCGGAGACCATATCGTGGAACAGCATGTGCACAACATCGATGTATTCACATGGTTCAGCGGCTTGAAACCGGTTAAAGCTGTCGGTTTCGGTTCTCGCCAACGCCGTATCACGGGCGACCAGTATGATAACTTCAGCATCGATTTCACAATGGAAAACGGCATCCACTTGCATAGTATGTGCCGCCAGATTGATGGTTGTGCCACTAACGTCAGCGAATTTATCCAAGGAACAAAAGGTTCTTGGAACAGTGCTGAAATGGAAATCAAGGACAATGCAGGTAACGTCATCTGGAAATACGATGGTGAAGCAGAAAAGAACGCACATACACAGACAAATCCATATGTATTGGAACATGTAAACTGGGTAAACTGCATCCGTGGCGGCAAACCTATCGAACAGGCTTCAGAAACAGCTGTTGCCAACATGGCTGCTATCATGGGACGTGAATCAGCATACACCGGTGCAGAAACGACATGGGATGCAATGACTGCTTCTCCTCTGGATTATACTCCGAAAGACCTGAACTTAGGCAAGATGGATATGAGTGGATTTACAGTTCCGGTTCCAGGAAAACCTCGTGATGAAAAGAAAAAATAAAATATGGCACTGAACAGAAGAAACTTTTTAAGAGCAACTCTGGCAGGCGCGGCTGTTGCAGCCGGTAGTTCAGCTTTTGCTGCCTGTGGCGGCAAGGCTGCTTCTACAGAAGGTTGTCCGGCAGAAAAGGGATCATGTCCAAACAGCAAAGCCGAGTTGAAGATATCCTTTCAGGAAGGGATTGCACCGGGAGCTAATCTCAACGAGAAATTTGACTTGATGGAAAAGTTAGGTGTCGTTGGTTTCGAACCGGGCGGACGTGGCCTGAAAGATCGTGTAAAAGAGATCAAGGAAGCACTAAACGGACGCAACATCAAAGTGAGCGCCATCTGTGCTGGTTTCCAGGGGTTCATCCTCTCGACAGATCCGGCTATCCGCAAACAGTGCATGGATACGATGAAAGAGATCATTGCTCCTGCTGGCGAACTGGGTTCTACGGGTGTGATCATCGTCCCGGCTTTCAACGGTCAAAAACCGGCTATGCCTCATACGCAGGAAACGCGGGATTTCTTATGCGAACAATTCAATGAAATGGGTAACTTCGCAAAAGAGCACGGGACTACAGTTATCTTTGAACCGCTCAACAGGAAAGAAGCATTCTATCTTCGTCAGGTAGCGGATGCAGCTTCCATCTGCCGCGACATCAACAATCCGGGTGTACGCTGTATGGGTGACTTCTGGCACATGACTTGGGAAGAGACTTCCGACATGGGAGCTTTCCTTTCTGCAGGCGAATATCTGCAACACGTGCACGTTGCCAGCCGTAAACGCCGCAGCATGCCGGGTGAAGACGGAGAAGCAGATAACTACGTTAACGGCTTCAAAGGTCTGAAGATGTTGGATTACGACAAATATGTAAGTTTCGAATGCGGATGCCAGGGAGACCGGAACGTTTTGGTCCCTGCCGCAGTGGAACTATTACGAAAACAATGGGAAGAAGCATAAAATATGCCATTAGTATATCCTAATATGCAAATGAGTGAGGTGGTGGAAGAGCACCCCTCACTCATTCCTGTCATTAACCGTTTTGGAATCCGCCTGGGCTTAGGCGACAAATCGGTAAAGGCGATTTGTGAAGAATACCGGCTGGATACCGACTTCCTCTTGACGGTAATCAACACGTTTCTCAACGAGGAATACTTCCCGGAAAAGAAGCTACAAACTTTCCATACTTCACAGATTATCGATTATCTGACCAAAACCAACCAGTATTACCAACGCTACCAAATCCCGAATATAGAAAGGCATCTCGGTTCATTCATATCGATGAGTACGCCGGGAAACAACACGCTCAACCTGATCGGGAAGTTTTTCTCATCCTTCAAAGAAGAGCTGACCTCACGGATCGAAAAGGACGACCGGGTCTGGTTCCCCTATTGCCTGTCATTAAGCGAAAAACTGAAAGATTATCCATCTTCCGGGCAGGTCGAAGCATTGCACCTCGGAACGGAACAGCGATTGGAAGATCCGATAGAGGCCTTGTTGGCGGATCTGAAAAGCATCATGGTCAAGCATCTTTCCGGCGACTATAACGAGAACTTATGCTACGCCGTCATATTTGCCATCAGCAGTTTGGAAAAAGATATCAAACAACACAACCGCATCCGCTACCGGATATTGACACCGATGGTTTCGGCTATGGAAAAGTTGTGTATTTAACAAACAGCCGGATGCATCGCAACAAGCAAATAGCAATCATATTACCCGACACGCTACAAAGCATCGGCCTGCAAAGCATGCTGATCGACTATTTTCCACCGGTAGAGATCAGCCACTACCCTACGTTCGAGGCATTTTCGACTTCCGGCAACGATACGTTCGACTACTACTTTACAAATGCCGCTTTATTTGTCCTTTATGCAGACTTTTTCCTTCCCCGCCGGAGCAAGACGATGGTCCTGATCGACGGGACTGAAGGCGAAGGGGGACTATCGGCAACCAGCCATATCACGATCAAGGCCTCGCAGGAAGTCATCATCGAGCAGTTGGAACAACTTTTTACCGGAGAAAACAACAGTATTTCCAGCGACAACAACAAGGAACTGTCCACCCGCGAAACGGACGTCCTCCAATTAATCGTCAAAGGCAGCACCAACAAAGAAATTGCAGACAAGCTGAACATCAGCCTGAACACAGTCCTCAGCCATCGCAAGAACATCACGACCAAGCTCGGCATCAAAACAGTATCGGGACTTACCTTCTATGCCATCATGAACGGCATTATTTCAGGCGACGACATCGAACTTTAAAATCACTACATGTAGTGATTGATTCCCATTCATCTTTACCGTTCCTTTGCAACCGTAAAATACTAATAGTTTACAATTAATACGATGAATCAACGCTATCTGTATATCCTTGTCGCAGGCGCGCTTACGTGTTTGCAACCGATTAAAGCCGAACGGGTGAATGAAAATGTGAACGACACGATCAAGACCTATAATATAGGTGAGGTGATCGTCACTTCTTCCACAAAGGAGACGAACGATCTCCGCACGCTTCCGGGAGCCGTTTCCATCCTCTCGCCCCAAGCGATAGCAACCAGGCAGATAGATGCTCTCAAGGATATCAGCGCTTTCGTCCCCAACCTTTATATGCCGGACTACGGTTCGAAAATGACTTCGGCCATTTATATACGCGGAATCGGAGCGCGGAGCAGTGGACAATCCATCGGATTATATGTCGACAATGTCCCCTATCTGGATAAAAGCGCTTTCGATTTCGAGCTGAACGATATCCAACGCATCGAAGTTTTACGGGGACCGCAGGGAACCCTCTACGGACGTAACGCAATGGGGGGTATCGTCAATATCTACACCCTCTCCCCCTTCGATTACCAAGGGACAAAAGTCACGATGTCGATGGGCAATTACGGGGCGGCAAAAGCCAAAGTGTCCCAATACAGCAAGATCGGAGAAAACATCGGGATCTCGTTAAACGGGTATTACGACCGTAACGACGGCTTTTTCATCAACGAATATAACGGCACAAAGGCCGATAAGGAGGAATCGGCAGGCGGCCGATTCAAATTAGAGGGGTATATTACGGACCATCTGAAGGCGCAATATACATTCAACTATGACTATGTAACGCAAAAAGCCTTCCCCTACGGGCAGTACGACCCGCAGACCGGGACTGTGCAGCCGATCCGCATCAACGATCCGAGTTCCTACTGGCGCCGCACGCTGAACAACAGCCTGTATCTGGAATGGAAAACAGACCGTTTCGTCCTCTCTTCCACCACGGCCTACCAATATCTGAAAGACGACATGAAGATGGACCAGGACTATACGGAACAGTCTGTTTTTACCCTTCACCAAAAGCAGAAACAATATGCCTGGAGCGAAGAACTGGCAATCAAATCCAATACAAAAAGCAATTACCAATGGAGCTTCGGCGCCTACGGTTTTTATAACAGCCTGAACACGGACGGCCCTGTGATCTTCAAGAAAGACGGGCTGACGGGCATTCTGCAAAAAGCATTCGACGACATACTGGCGAATAACCCAAAAGCACCGAAGCTTACTGTCCAGGGGGACGAACTGAACCAGATTTATTTCCCCGGAAACTTCGACACACCGACCTACGGCTTCGCGGCTTTCCACCAATCGACCTACAATAACCTCTTTGTCGAAGGGCTTTCCATCACCGCCGGTATCCGCCTGGATTACGAGAAAGCGAACCTGGACTATCATTCAGCAGTAGACAGCATGAAGATCGGTGTGGAAATGGGCCCGATGAAAATGACGCTACCAGTCACGACGACTATGGACGGCAACATCTCACAGGATTTCCTGCAAGTATTGCCGAAGGTTTCGCTCCGTTACCAGTGCACACCCGAAACATTCACGTATCTCTCGGTCGCCAAAGGATACAAGACAGGAGGTTATAACGTGCAGATGTTCGGCGACCTGGTCCAGGCACAAGCCAAATACGACCTGATGTCGAAGTTCGCACCCGATAAGGCCGAACAGCCGGGCGAAGTGAAAGACATCGCTTCCTACAAACCGGAACACAGCTGGAACTACGAAGCAGGCATCCGCAGCGAACTGGTCCGGGGCAGGCTGAGTGCGGAACTGACCTTCTTCTACATGGACATCCGCGACCTCCAACTCACCAGCTTTGCCGAGAACGGCAGCGGGCGCATGATCACCAACGGAGGAAAGGCGAACAGCTACGGCGTGGAACTGAGCCTGCGCAGCCGTATCACGGACGGACTCACCGCAGACCTCAACTACGGTTTTACCCGTGCCACTTTCCGCGATTACATCTTCACGGACAAGGACGAGAACAGCCAGATCGTGAAAACGGACTGCAAGGATAATTTCATTCCTTACACGCCGCGCCACACCGTCAGCCTGGGATTGCAATACACGAGACTACTCCACCGGAAAATGGTCGACCAGTTTACCGCATCCGCCCAGTTCACCGGGGCAGGCAAGATTTTCTGGACGGAGAAGAACGACATCAGCCAGCCGTTCTACGGCCTCGTCAATGCCAAAGTGGGCGTCCGCAAGGGAATCGTCAACCTCAACCTGTGGAGCCGTAACATCACGAACACGGACTACCAGGCGTTCTATTTCGAATCGTTCAACCAGTCGTTCATCCAGAAAGGCAAACCGTTCCAGATCGGCGGCGAAATCACCGTTACATTTTAAGACATGAAACTATTATACTGCCTCCCGATGCTGCTCTGCCTCGCCTATACGGCAAGAGGGGAAGAGATAGAAAAAGATACGGCGAAGATCCGCAATGTCGAACTGAACGAAGTGGTCGTGCAGTCGTTCAAGCAACAGCGCGATCTCCGGCTGGAACCCCTGTCGGCATCGGCCGTGACGGGGACGGCGATCCAGAACCGGAACATCACGGGGATCAAAGAGTTCAGTTCCTTTATCCCGAACCTCTTTATGCCGGACTACGGATCGAAACTGACCTCGCCGGTCTATATCCGCGGGATCGGATCGAAAATCAACGCTCCCTCAGTCGGGCTTTATGTGGACGGTATCCCCTATTTCGAAAAATCGGCTTTCGATTTCGATTTCAACGAGGTGGACAGGATCGAAGTGCTGCGCGGTCCGCAAGGGACGCTCTACGGCCGTAACACGATGGGCGGCATCATCAACGTCTATACGAAATCGCCTTTGAAATACGAGGGGACAAATGTCTGGCTTTCCAACGGCAGCTACGGTTACCGCAATTATGCCCTCTCTCATTATAAAAAGATCGGAGAAAAGTTCGGATATGCCATCTCCGGTGATTACCGGAACAGCGACGGCTACTTCACCAACCTGTTTACAGACAAGAAAGCGGACGACATGAAGTCCGGCTCCGCCCGCATCCGCCTGGAATGGAAGCCTCAGAAGAACCTTTCTTTCGGGCTAATGAGTTCGTTCGACCGTTCAGTCCAGGGCGGCTATCCCTACGCCGTCTGCGATTCGGTCACGCATAAACCGGGCGAAGTCGACTACAACGATTACAGTTTCTACAAACGGACGCTTTCGACGACCGGCTTCTCGGCAGATTACCAGGGGACGGGCTACAGCATCAACAGCCGGACCGCCTTCCAATATCTCTCGGACCATCAAGGCATCGACCAGGATTTCTCTCCCCGAAGCATCTATTTCGCGCGTCAGGATATGAAGCAGAAAATGTTTTCCGAAGAGCTGAACATCAAATCGACGACTCCCGGACGTTACAAATGGCTGTTCGGCGCCTTCGGTTTCTGGCAGGGGATCGACAACACCGTGACACTCGATTATTTCACCAAAGACTATGCGACACTCAAGCTGTACGACACGCCGGCCTATGGTGTCGCCTTCTACCACCAATCCACAATCGACGACCTGCTGACGCGCGGCCTGTCACTGACTTTCGGTATCCGCTACGATTATGAGCATACCTCCAACGATTTCCTTTTCTACAAAGAAACGGACGGCGGCAGCGAACAGATGGACGCCTTCGACAGCCGGCTCAAGTTCAGCCAGGTCACGCCGAAGATCGCCCTGCAATATATGTTTCCCTCCACCGGCATGCTCTATGCCACCGTGACGAAGGGATATAAGACAGGCGGCTTCAACACCTCTTTCGACCGTGAGGAAGACCGCACGTTCCGCCCCGAAACCAGTTGGAACTACGAGTTGGGAGCCAAACACCCGTTCCTCGACAACCGCCTGAACGCCGAGTTCTGCTTTTTCTGGATCGACTGGAAGAACCAACAGATTTACCAAATGCTCGCCACCCAGAACGGGCAATTCCTGCGCAACGCCGGGCGCAGCGAGAGCAAAGGCGTCGAGGTCAGTCTGCAAGGGAATCCGGTCAACGGGCTGATGGTGCAGGTGAACTACGGCTTCACGCATGCCACCTTCAAAGATTACAAGGACGAACGGCGAGGCATTGACTACAGCGGGAATTTCCTGCCGATGGTCCCGCGCCACACTTTCGCTGTCGGAGCCGATTATACGATCCCGAACCCTTGCCGTCACATCGACCGCTTCACGGTCAGCGCGAACTACACCGGGACGGGACGCATCCTGTGGAAAGAAGACAACAAGGTTTCGCAACCTTATTACGGACTGTTGAATGCAAAAGTATCTGCCACAAAAGATTTTATTACCTTTGCGATCTGGGCGAAAAATATGACCGGTGCAGACTATTCGGCTTTCTATTTCGAGACAGGCGGAAAGGGCCTGGCACAAAAAGGAAGGCCGTTCACGATCGGCGGGAATATACAATTGAGTTTTTAAAAGTCTCGGCAGAAGTTCGGGCGACACTTTAAAAGTTCTTAAAGTCCCCGACCGAACTTCGGACGACACTTTGAAAACTCTTAAAGTCCCGGCCGAAGTTCGGATGACACTTTGAAAACTCCCAAAGTCCCGGCAGAAGTTCGGACGACACTTTGAAAACTCCAAAAGTCCCGGCAGAAGTTCGGACGACACTTTGAAAACTCTTAAAGCCTCGTCCGGAAGCCGGATGATTATATAACGATATTATGATACAGAAAGATAAAACATACAACCTCGCGACCTTCTTCTGCCTCTACATTGCGCAGACGATCCCGATGAGCTTCTTTTCCACCGTCATCCCCGTCATGATGCGGCAGGAGGACTTTTCACTCTCGGCCATCGGGCTTCTCCAGCTGATCAAGCTGCCCTGGATCCTGAAATTCCTCTGGTCGCCGATGGTAGACCGCCATGCCGTGACGACGGGCGACTATAAACGGTGGATTTTTTCTTCCGAACTGATCTACGCCGGCCTGATCTTCGCCGTCGCTTTCCTTGATTTCCATACGGACTTCTATACGATCGTCGCTTTGATCATCATATCCTTCGTCGCTTCCGCCACGCAGGATATCGCGACCGACGCGTTGGCGGTACTCGCTTTCAGCCGGAAAGATAAAAGCCTTGCAAACAGCATGCAGTCGATGGGAAGTTTCGGAGGTTCGATGATCGGGGGCGGTGTCTTGCTCCTGCTCTTCAAGCAAATCGGCTGGAACGGTCTGCTGCCTTGCGTCGCGCTGTTCGTCATCGCCGCCCTTCTGCCACTCTTTTTCAACAAAGGCATCCGCATCCAGCCGAAGGAAGCGCACGAACGGGCCAAAAAGGCAGACGTGATCTATTTCTTCGCCCGCCGGAGCATCTGGAAACAGATCGGTTTCCTCTTTCTTTACTATTCCGGCCTGATCGGTACGCTCGCCATGCTGAAACCCTGGCTGGTCGACCTGGGCTACGACATGAAGGAGATCGGGGTGATGAGCGGAGTGGCGGGGACATTCGTCGGGTTCCTCTCCTCGTTTGCCGGAGGGATGATCGTACGGCGGATCGGCCGTTTCCGCGCGCGCATCCTGTTCGCGGTGTTTGTCTTGATGGCGACACTTTACTTCCTCGGACTCTCCTACGTGCATCCGACGACGCCCATGCTCTACGGCGGGATTTTCCTTCTGTGGGGCAGCTACGGGATGGCGACGATCGTGGTCTATACGACAGCAATGGACAGTGTACGCCCCGGGCGCGAAGGGACGGATTTCACGATCCAGACGGTCATCACGCATCTCAGCGGCATGTTGATGGCCATCCTGAGTGGAAGAATTGCAGATCATACGGGTTATCACGGACTCTTCTTCTTCGAGGCAAGCATCGCCCTGATATCCCTCATTTATATAGTAACGGTTTTCAGAAAAGATAAAAATACGATATGAAACAAGAACTTTTAGATAAATACAATGTGCCGGTTCCCCGGTACACCAGCTATCCGCCGGCAAACTATTTTCATGACGGGTTCACAAGCCGGGATTATGCGGATGCCATCCGTGAATCCAACCACCAGCAGCCGGAATCGGTTTCCTTCTATTTTCATATTCCTTTCTGCCAACGTCTCTGCCATTATTGCGGATGCAATTCCTACGCCGCTCCCAAGCCTGAAATCATAGATCGATATGTAGCCGCATTACATAAAGAGATCGACCTGATACTGCCTTTACTCGACAAGAAACGTAAAGTCTCGCAGATCCATTACGGCGGAGGAACCCCGACATTTCTTCCGGCTCTTGAGCTGAAAGAGTTGAACGCACATGTTTCAGATACGTTCGAATTGATTGAAAATCCGGAAAAAGCAATCGAATGTCATCCTGGCTGGATGACAGGGCAGGATTGGGAGAAACTGGCAACCGCGGGATTCAACCGGTTTAGCATCGGCATCCAAGACTTCAACAAACAAGTCCTGCAAACCGTACACAGACAAGTCCCGCTGCTGCAACCGGAAGAAATCGTAACGATCCTGCGCTCATGCGGAGTACGCATCAACATGGATTTCCTCTACGGCTTGCCCCACCAGACGGAAGCGAGTTTTGCCGAAACGATCGAAAAAGCCGTTTCCCTGAAACCGGACCGGCTCGTCACCTTTTCGTATGCGCATGTGCCCTGGGCTTTCCCCCGGCAGAAGGTATTGGAAAAAACCGGACTGCCTTCGGGCGACGAGAAGAGCCGGATGTTCGAAGCGGCCCGCAAAATCTTATGCGAAGCGGACTACCAGCCGATCGGGCTGGATCATTTCGTCCGCAAAGACGACGAGTTATACACAGCTTTGCTGAACGGACAACTACATCGCAATTTCCAGGGATATTGCACGCGCCGCACAACCGGTCAGGTCTATGCTTTCGGCGTGACAGGGATCAGCCAGCTCGGAACGGCTTACGCCCAGAACACAAAAGACATCATGGAGTATATCGAGAAAGTCGAAGCCGGCATCTTGCCTGTCGCCAAAGGATATCTCCTAAGCCGGGAGGAACAGATCACACGGGAGGCAATCGAAATGTTGATGTGCAACTACCGGATCGACTGGAACGAACTGTCGGAACAGCTTTCCGTCCCCGCCCGCTCCATCAAGCAGGCAACCGCCTATGACGAAGCCTGTCTACGCGAATTTGCAGAGGACGGATTGGTCGAGTTTGACGAAAATCAAATCAGGATGACACCTGAAGGCAGGCTTTTCGTCCGAAACGTAGCGGCTTCGCTGGACAAGCTGATGCTCGGAACAAATAAATCATTTTCTAAACCGGTATGACGCAATGGAACCCCAACAGACAGATATTTTGATTATCGGCGCCGGACTGACCGGATTGACAACCGGCTTCTGGTTGACCCGCGCCGGAAAAGACATTCATATTCTCGAAAAGGAAGATCGCGTCGGAGGACAAATCCATACGTTCCGCGAAAAGGATTTTGTCTACGAAAGCGGCCCCAATACAGGTGTAGTCTCCTATCCCGAAGTCGCCGAACTATTCGAAGCCCTCTCCCCAGCCTGTGCACTGGAGACTGCCCGCGAAGAATCCAAGCGCCGGCTGATCTGGAAAGGGAACCGGTTCCGGGCTCTCCCGTCCGGACTGTTCAGTGCGGTCACGACTCCTCTGTTCACGCTTGGCGACAAGTTCCGTATCCTCGGAGAGCCGTTTCGGGCAAAAGGCAATAACCCGGATGAATCTGTCGGCGAGTTAGCTGCCCGCCGCCTGGGTAAATCGTTCCTGCACTATGCGGTAGACCCGTTTCTGTCCGGTGTCTACGCCGGCGATCCGATGAAGCTCGTCACTCGTTATGCGCTCCCAAAGCTCTACAACCTGGAACAGCAATACGGAAGCTTCATCCGCGGAACCATCGCGAAAGCCAAGCAGCCGAAAACAGATCGCGACCGTCTCGCCAGCAAGAAAGTATTTTCAGCCGCCGGAGGATTGGACAAACTGACCGGTGCGATGGCCGAAGCGATCGGTCCGGCCCGCATCACACTTTCGGCCGCCGACGTCACGGTCCGTCCTTGTGCAGACAAATGGATGGTTACCTATTCGACAGCCGACGGCGAACAGACCATTATTGCGGAACGGATAATCACAACCACCGGTGCTTATACATTGCCCGCCCTGTTGCCTTTCGTCCCGAAAGAAAAGATGGAGCGGATCAGTAACCTGCATTATGCACCGGTCGTACAGGCCAGCGTCGGGTTCCGCGACACCGGTGCATTACGCTTCGATGCGTTTGGAGGTCTGGTTCCTTCCTGTGAGAAAAAAGACGTACTCGGAATCCTTTTCCCCTCCGCTTGTTTTACCGGACGGGCTCCGGAAGAGGGTGCTCTCTTCTCGTTCTTTATCGGAGGCGTAAAGCATGCCGACTTGACGACCTGGCCGGAAGAGGAGCTGAAAGCGCTCATCAGGCACGAGCTCCACACCATGCTGAAATTCCCGGAAGAGACAGAACCCGATATGATCCGTATCTTCCGTCACGAACATGCCATTCCGCAATATGAACAGAGCAGCGGCTCCCGTTTCGAAACGATCGACGAACTGCAAGCGCGTTACCCCGGCCTCACGCTGGCCGGAAACATCAAAGGCGGCATCGGCATGGCCGACCGTATCCGCCAGGCTACAGAAATTGCGGATAAATTAATAAACGGGTAAATCATCATTTACATTATACAACACACATTAATATGGAAGATAAAATAGTCGAAATAGCCCGTTTCTATGAACCGGAAGCAGCACAGATGATCGAATCCCTCCTGAAATCGGAAGGGGTCAACTGTTACCTGAGAAACGAATATACGAGCCGGATCCAATACCCGGCCAATGTGGGCGGCATCCGCATCGAACTGCTTGAAAGCGAAGTTCCCCGTGCAAAGGAGATTCTGGAAGCAAACGGATACGAATTTCCGAAAGAAGACGAAGAGGACGAGCAGCTCCAAGCCGTTTCCGGTTGGGTACGCCACGTTCCGTTCCTCCGACATCTGCCCCTCGAAAAACAGATCATCGTTCTTTTTATCCTTATAGCCGTATTCCTGGCCTTGGTCATTTACTTCGGCTCGCTTGTTTCATCCAACTAAACAATTGTAAACTATGGCACGCAGAAAGATTACAAATAGTCAAGCCGTATGTATCACTCTTTTGTGGGGTATCCTTTGCTACATGATGCTTGCATACAGCGAAAAGATAACCTTCGACATCGTTTTTGCCTTGGTTGCGTCAGCTATCATTGTGTTCGTCCCTATCTATAAGAGCAGAAGGCGAAGAGACGAGTGACATTTAGTTACTTTTACCCGATTAAAATACCGAAATGATATTTTTAATGCATTTTTTCTTTCAAATATTTGTTTGTGTAAAATTTTAGCTTACCTTTGCGAGGTCATAAAAAAACGGCTACCGGTTAACAAATTGACATTATAAATATAACATTCTAAATAAAATCAGTCTTATGAAGGCAAGTGAAGTTTTAGACAACTTAAAGAGAAGATTTCCGAATGAACCGGAATATCATCAGGCAGTTTCAGAAGTATTAGGAACAATCGAAGAGGTTTACAACGAACATCCCGAATTCGAAAAGAGCAACCTGATCGAACGTCTTTGTATTCCCGATCGTATTTTCTCCTTCCGCGTAACCTGGATGGATGATAAGGGACAGATCCAAACCAACATGGGATACCGTATCCAGCATAACAATGCGATCGGCCCGTACAAAGGTGGTATCCGTTTTCACGCTTCTGTAAACCAGTCGATCCTTAAGTTCCTGGCTTTCGAACAGACTTTCAAGAACTCGCTGACAACCCTGCCGATGGGTGGTGGCAAAGGAGGTTCCGACTTCAGCCCGCGCGGTAAGTCAAACGCTGAAATCATGCGTTTCTGCCAGGCTTTCGTATTGGAATTATGGCGTCATATCGGCCCGGACACGGATGTTCCCGCAGGTGATATAGGTGTTGGCGGACGCGAAGTCGGCTATATGTACGGAATGTATAAAAAACTGGCTCAGGAAAACACGGGAACATTCACCGGTAAAGGACGCGAATTCGGCGGTTCACTGATCCGTCCCGAAGCTACCGGTTACGGAAATGTTTACTTCCTGCTGGAAATGCTGAATACAAGGGGAATCGACATCAAGGGAAAGACCGTTTGCGTTTCAGGTTCAGGTAACGTAGCCCAATATACCGTTGAAAAGCTGATCAGCCTCGGCGCTAAAGTCGTGACGATGTCCGACTCGGACGGTTACATCTACGATCCGGACGGTATCGACCGCGCTAAGCTGGATTACATCATGGAACTGAAGAACCTCTATCGTGGCCGTATCCGTGAATATGCAGAACAATATGGTTGCAAGTATGTGGCAGGTGCTCGTCCTTGGGGAGAAAAATGCGACATTGCAATGCCGAGTGCGACTCAGAACGAACTGAACGGAGAAGATGCCAAGACATTGCTCGCCAACGGTTGTATCGCCGTATCGGAAGGAGCCAACATGCCTTCTACTCCTGAAGCTATCGACGCATTCCTGGAAGCTAAGATCCTGTACGCTCCGGGTAAGGCAGCCAATGCCGGCGGTGTATCTGTTTCCGGTCTGGAAATGACGCAGAACGCTCAGAAACTGAGCTGGAGCAGTGAAGAGGTTGATGCCAAACTGAAAAGCATCATGCAGAATATCCACGAACAATGCGTAAAATACGGCAAACAAGCCGACGGCTACACAAACTACGTGAAAGGTGCAAATGTTGCGGGCTTCATGAAGGTAGCCAAAGCGATGATGGCACAAGGCATTCTTTAATCAATTGACAATTAAAAAGAGAGACAATTAGAGATTAATGGTCATAAAGAAGGCGGGCGTTCCGGTAAAACGGTACGTCCGCCTCTCTTATTTCCCAACAAAATTGTCAATTCTCAATTGCCAATTGTCAATTGTTTGCTACTTTAGTGCCGAAAATAGAAAAACATGATTACTGAAGAATTAAAACAACTTTACCAGACACATACCGGTTCACCGGCAACTGATATAACCGAACTATCCTCTTCCGGCTCTAACCGCCGGTATTTCAGATTGTCAGGTCCCGTTTCCCTGATCGGAGTTAGCGGAACTTCCATAGAGGAAAACAATGCCTTTATTTATATGGCCGCGCATTTCCGGGAAAAGGGATTGCCCGTTCCCCAGGTTTATTGCTGGTCGGTTGATAAATCGTTCTATCTTCAGGAAGACCTGGGCGACACCTTGCTCTTTCAAGCAATTGAGAAAGGACGGAAAAGTTGTTTCTTCGACGAGACGGAAAAGTCTTTGCTACACAAGACGATCACACTTCTGCCGACTCTGCAGTTTAAAGGTGCGGAGGGGTTCGACTTCAGCCAATGCTATCCTCTACCCGAATTCAATAGGCGTTCGATCCTTTGGGACCTGAACTATTTCAAATACTGTTTCTTGAAAGCTACCGGAATGGAATTCCAGGAAAACCTTTTGGAAGATGATTTCCAGAAAATGAGCGATGTCCTTCTGCAAGACTATACACCGACATTCATGTACCGGGATTTCCAGTCGCGCAACGTGATGGTAAAAAATGGCGAACCCTGGTTCATTGATTTCCAAGGAGGACGCAAAGGCCCGATCTACTATGATGTCGCCTCTTTCCTCTGGCAGGCGAAAGCCAAATATCCCGCTGAGTTGAGACAGGAATTGATAGCCGACTATCTGCAAGCACTACGCGGGTATATGGACATAGACGAAAAGCATTTCTTCCGGCAATTACGCCATTTTGTTCTTTTCAGGACTTTACAGGTCTTGGGAGCCTACGGTTTCCGGGGATATTTCGAAAAGAAACCGCATTTTATCCAAAGTGTCCCCTTCGCTATCGACAACCTCCGGCAACTTTTGAAAGAAGATTATCCGGAGTATCCCTATTTATGTACCGTACTACGGGAGCTGACAAACCTGTCTCAGTTCTATGACGACATCCAGAAGCATACGCTCAAAGTCAAGATCGTCAGTTTTGCCTATAAAAAAGGAATTCCCAACGATCCGAGTGGCAATGGCGGCGGATTTGTCTTTGACTGCCGCGCCATCAATAACCCTGGTAAATACGAACGTTACAATCATTTTACCGGATTGGACGAACCGGTGATCCGTTTCCTCGAAGAAGACGGAGAGATCACTCGTTTCCTAGATCATGCTTATGAAATTGTGGATGCTTCTGTCAAACGTTACATGGACCGAGGATTTACCAATCTGATGATCTGTTTCGGTTGCACGGGGGGCCAGCACCGTTCGGTCTACTCCGCCCAGCATATGGCGGAACATATTCATTCTAAGTTCGGTGTCCGGGTAGACCTCGTACACAGGGAACAAAACATTGAACAACTCTTTAACGCAATATTATGAAAGCTATGATTTTCGCTGCCGGTTTGGGAACACGCCTCAAACCGCTGACCGACAGTACTCCAAAAGCATTACTTCCTATCAATGGGAAACCTATGCTCGAACATGTAATCCTCAAATTGAAAGATGTCGGCTTTCACCAGATAGCCATCAACGTTCATCATTTGGGAGACCAGATCATCAACTTCCTGGCAGCCAACAATAATTTCGGTATCCAGATCCATATCTCCGACGAGCGGGATTATCTGCTCGATACCGGTGGGGGAATCAAACACGCCGCCGCCTTTTTACAAGGCAATGAGCCGTTTCTGATACACAATGTCGACATCCTGTCCGACATCGACCTCCGTGCGCTTTACAATCATCATATAGAGACAAATCCGTTGGCGACATTATTGGTCAGCAAACGCAACACCTCCCGCTATCTGCTTTTCAATAAGGAAAATAAGCTATGTGGTTGGCGCAACCGCGAGACGGGCGAAGTAAAGTCGTTCTACCCCGATTTCGATCCGAACCAATATAACGAATATGCCTTCAGCGGGATACATGTACTGTCTCCTAAAATATTCGACTGGATGGAAGAATGGACCGGCAAGTTTTCGATCATCAACTTCTACCTCTCCATCTGCGCCAAGGCCAACATCCACGCCTACGCTGACGAAGACCTTCATCTGATAGATGTCGGCAAACCAGAAACATTGCAGGTGGCCGAAAAATGGATGAAAACACTTATTGTATAATATCGTTTATTTAACAAAGATATGCTCCTTTCGTAAATCGCTTCGCAATCCGGCTTTTTATCTTTCTAAAAGAACTTCCTGCCGCAAGGTGCACAGTTTTTCCAACAAAGACGGTTTTCATTGGCCCGACGACCGTCTTCATATATAAAGATCTCGGCACCTCACGGCAACGAGGACGGTCTCC